>CAJXSA010000193.1 GCA_913060595.1 uncultured Ignavibacteria bacterium | reverse complement strand
CGCGCGTCGCAGCATCAAATGCCCCGGGCTCATACCGCGTCATATCGGGAAACCACTGGTGATGAAAGCGCGGTGCTGCGACGACGCTGTCGACAGGCAGACCGCCGTCAATGTAATGCAGCAGTGAATGCAGCACGGTCGTTATGATTGTCGAACCGCCCGGACTCCCTGTTATCATAACAGCCTGATCGTTGCGCACGACGATGGTGGGTGTCATGGAACTCAGCATGCGCTTCCCGGGCTGTATGCTGTTCGCCTCGCCACCGATAAGACCGAACTGATTGGGAACGCCGGGACGGGCGGAAAAATCATCCATCTCGTTGTTCAATAAGAAACCCGTGCCGGGGACCACGTACAGTCCGCCGAAGGAACTGTTGATCGTCGTCGTCACCGAGACCGCATTTCCCCAGCGGTCCATCACGGAATAATGCGTCGTCTCCCTGCCCTCCCGGGGTGGCATCACGCTGCGGCGCAGACTGCCGCTCGGCGTTGCTGCTCGCCCATCGATGGATGCATGCAGCGAATCAATATATGATTGTGAAAGAAGGCGCTGCAGCGGAATATCGAAGAAAGCGGGGTCCCCCAGAAACTCCGCCCGATCTGCGAAGGCGCGGCGCATGCTCTCAATCATATAATGTGCGGTCTCTGCATCGCTCGCAGCCGGGACCTTCAGGGCGCGCTGCTCAAGCATGCCCAGCATCTGCAGAAGCACGACTCCGCCCGAGCTCGACGGGGGCATGGAAAGGATATCATATCCCCGGTATCGTCCCTTCAGCGGAGCGCGCATTATACTTTTGTATGATGACAAATCCTCATGCGTGATAATACCACCGTCCCGCAGCATGGCGGCGACGAGGCTGTCCGCTGTGACACCGGTATAGAATCCGTCGCTGCCGCTCTGCTCGATGCATCGTAGGGTGCGCGCGAGTTCGGGCTGACGCCATATGTCCCCGGCCTTATAGAATGTACCATTGTCGGTATAGTACATGCGCGAATGCGGATAGCGGGAAAAGTCGTCATGCATCAGGCGAAAATGCCGCGCGAGACGCGGGTGAAGGGCGAAGCCCTCCTCCGCCAGGCGCAGCGCGGGACGCATCACCGATGAACGCGTCTGCGTGCCGAATTCTTCGAGTGCGGAGAGCAGTCCGTGCACTGAACCGGGCACGCCCGCTGCGAGGGGACCATACAGCGAGCGCTCTGTCACGACCTCGCCGTTTTCATCGAGATACATATCCCTGTGTGCCGCTGCGGGTGCTGTTTCACGCGCGTCGATGGCGGCCTCCCTGCCGTCCGCCATGCGAATGATTATATAACAGCCCCCGCCGATATTTCCCGCGGAGGGATAGCTCACCGCCAGGGCGAAGCCCACTGCAACTGCGGCATCCACCGCGTTGCCGCCCGCGCGCAGAACCTCCGCTCCCGCACGGCTCGCCTCCCGGCTCGCCGACACCACCATACCGCCCCTCGCGGAAACACGCTCACCGGCATTGTCCGGTCCCGACCACTGCTGGGCGGGGAGTGTGGTCGTACAAAGTACGAGGAACAGAAGGAGTGTCAGAAGCTTTTGCATGTGGGGATGGCCGAATGGTTGTAGCGATACCATGAAAACTTAGCTGTGCTCTTCCCCTTTCGCAAATTATATAATCCGATTGCGATTGCGAAACCGAGGCCGACTTCCGAAACCGAGGCCGACTTCCGAAACCGAGGCCGATTTCCGAAACGCGATCGCCATCGGGTTTCGGTTTCGCTTTCGGTTTCGCTTTCGGGTTTCGGGTTTCGCTTTCGGGGTTCGGGTTTCGCTTTCGGGTTTCGCTTTCGCTTTCGGGTTTCGCTTTCGCTTTCGGGACCGGGATTGCGATCGGGATCGGGATTCCGATCGGGATCGGGATTGCGATCGGATATTCAATTCCCCTTGCGCCTGTGTGAGATAGGGGATATTATTCCCCTTTCAATACTATCACCACTCCCCCCGGCATTATCATGAAACTGTTTGCGTCTGTTTTCCTCTGCTGCCTTCTGTTTCCCGCCATGGCGAGTGCGCAGGTTCAGCTGCGTATCGACACCACTGACGTTTCCGCCTACCCTGAAGTGCGCCTGAAAGTGCAGGTGACGCGGGGCAATGAAAACGTCACCGGACTGGGCGTGCAGAATTTCACGGTGTTCGAAGAGGGCGTTCTTCGTCCCATCACGAGCGGATACTGTGAGGATACGCTTTCACGCGGCTCCGTCGCCGTGCTGCTGCTCATCGACATCAGCCGCAGCATGGGACCTTGGCCCTGGGGAAACAACGGACTCGAGGACGCCAAGCGCGCGGCCATTTCTTTCGTCGACCGCCTGCAGCCGGGCGATTCCGCCGCACTCGTGAGTTTCAGCGAACAGGCCTATTACGATCAGCCCTGGACCGCGAACATGACGCTGCTCAAGCAGCGCATCAACGGACTGAACTGGATTGCGGGTACGGCGCTGTGGGACGCCGTGGCCATGAGCGCGAACCTGATCCGCTATCGCACGCAGCGCCGCGTGATGATACTGCTCGCCGACGGAGAGGACAACAGCTCGTCACTGGAAGCCTCCACCGCCATCAGCTATGCGCGAAACGCGAATTGCACGGTGTATACCATCGGACTCGGCCGGGATGTGGACGAGGACAACATGCGGCAGCTGGCGGAGCAGACCGGCGGACGGTATTTCAACGCGCCGGAAGCATCGGCACTCGATCAGATCTACCAGGAAATCGCCGAACAGCTGCAGACCACCGGCATTTGCGAACTCCGCTACATCTCCCCGATCGATTGCTGGAACGGTGACGAAGTGGGTGTGGACGCGGAAGTGCAGAGCAATGCCGGCTTCGGGAGCGCACGGACTACGTACACCCTGCCGTATGACAGTACGACCTTCTCCTACGTCAGCCTCGGCATGGGACGCGAATACGTGGTGGAAGCCGGGGAGCGCATCACCATTCCCGTGCAGCTCACGCGCGTTTCCCCGGAACGCGCACCGAGCGTGTTTGAATTCAGCGTCAATTACGACACGGGACTGCTGACGCTGGTGGACGCCACCACGGGCTCACTCGCTGACGGCTACGACATCGATCACAATCCGACACTGCGCGGCAGCGACCTGCAGCTCAGCGGCGACAGTGCCGTCAGCACTCCCGGCGAGTTGTGCTTTCTCACTTTCGAAGCCGCCAACATCTTCTCCAGCGCCAAGTCGAGCATCGGCATCACTCCCCCCGAGGTGCAGCAGTTCTGCACCGTGGCCTCGGCGGAGGACGGACTGATCACCATCTCCGGAACCTGCGAACGCGCCCTGCAGCCCGGAGACGGCACGACACAAGCGCCTGCCATGCGAAAAGACGAACTCTATGCCACCCACCCGAATCCCCTTCAGGGCAGAACCATGATTCGCTACCGCCTGCACGGCGACCGTCATGTCATCCTCCGCATCGTCGACGCCATGGGGAATGAAGTCCGCCGCATCGTCGACGAACAGCAGGTGGCCGCAGATCATCTCTATCCCTTTGACGCTTCCACCCTGCCCAGCGGACGCTATTTCATCGTGCTCTCCACGGGCGCGACGCAGCAGGTCGTGCCGCTGGTGGTGGCAAGATAGCGTTCGCCGCTGTCGCGGCGGTATTTGTCCCGGCCTGCGGCCGTGACGTATTTGGGCGCCCATCAGGGCGCCCGTTTTTTTTTCTGCTGGCACACAAAAAAAGGGCCAAGCGACCCCCGTCACATGCAGATATACCGGCCGTTGCTTCCTTCCGGACCTGGCGGGGTTGGGTATCCATACATTGCGAGGGACTTGGCCCAGCAATAAATATACTATGATCGCCGATCAGAACCAATGATCGCTATCGCTATCGCTATCGCTATCGCTATCGCCCTCGCCCTCGCCCTCGCCCTCGCAAGCGCAATCGGTTTCGGGTCTCGGTTTCGGTTCTCGGGTCTCGGTTTCGGTTCTCGGGTTTCGGTTCTCGGGCTTCGGTTTCGGTTATCGGGTTTCGGTTTCGCCATCGCCATCGACATCGCTATCGCCATCGATTACCCCCTGTACAATGCGGTAAGCCAGCCCCGCCCCAAATCCCTTGCGCTGCAGGTATCCTGCCAGCCTGCGTTTCAGCACGAGCGTTTCCAACCGCGGATGTGCTCGCAGATAGCTTTCCGCCATGCGTCGCGCGACATCCTCTTCACTCACTTCCTCGAACTGTTCTTCGAGCACGGACTCGATGATGTCCGCTGCAATGCCGCGCTGCCGCAGTTCACGACGGAGAAAGGCCGCAGCCCTGGGCCGCATGCGCATGCGGTCACGCACGAAGGCTTCCGCGAAGGCGCGATCATCGAGCAGCCGGATGCGCTTGAACGTCTCGATGGTTTCATCGATGATGCCGGGGGGAAATTCCTTTTCCTTCAGCCGCTGACGCAGTTCCTTCTCCGAGCGCATGCGTGTTCCGACCAGGCGTTCCGCAGCCAGTTTGGCCTGCACGCGATTGTCTTCGTCCTCGATCTGCCGGCGCAGCTCCTCCGGCAGCGCCATGCCCTTGTGCAGGCCGAAGCGATAGACGACTTCATCGCTGCAGCCGAATGCAAAATCGCCATCGAGGTACACGGACACCCGATGGCGACGTTTTTTCTGCCGTTCCAGTTTGGTGATGACCATGCGCGCTGCGCTACTGTGTCACAATGGCTCTGTAACTGACGCGGTTGCTGTCGGGATACAGGGCGCCGAAAATGCCGACGCCGTTGGTGACATTCGTGACGTCGGGACGATCCTGGCGCACGGACACCGGGTCGTCGAAACCGCGAGCCAGCTTGTAATAGCTGTAAATGAATTTATCCAGCGAATACCCGGTGGCAACGAGATACTTGCCCGACACCTGGTCCACGCTGCGCATCTCGTCATGCACGCGCACGACGTCGCTCAGGTTGAACAGTTCGACCGACTGCCGCGTCGGCTCGGTGAACACGTAGCTGCCCGCATCGTTGTCGAAGCGCAGCGGCACTTCACGGCGTATCTGCGTGGTGTTTCCTCCCTCGATGCGCTCACCCACCACCCACAGGCGGAAATAAAAACCGTCCGGGGGATACGCGGTTTCATCCTCACCGATGACACGGATGCCGTTGAGCGTGTTCTGAATCTGCACGTACGAGCGGCTGGGCACCTGCGTGCTGGCGGTGATGCGTTCGAAACCCGGGACGTCCACCGTCATGGTGTAGGTAATGCCTTCCGTGGGCTTGAGATCGTGATTGATCCACACGCGCTTCTGCGAACCGTCACCCAGCGTGATCAGCGTATCGCGGAAAATGAAGTTCCGGCGATCCGACGCGATGGTCACGCGGGCGGAATCGATCGCGCGCTGTCCGATGCGTTCGTCGGGATTGTCCAGTTCCGCGTCGAATGTGGTTTCCAGCCGCACGACCTGGTAGGACGCCGTGGGATCGAGCACGCTGAACACCACGATGCGCTCTTCATACGGCGCCTTGGGCGTGAACGTGTTTTCGCAGCCGGTCAGCAGCAGCGGAAGAATGAGAAAGGAAAGGAAATATCGTATGCGCACGGAAGCCTCGGATGCAAAATAAGGGAGCCGCAAGAAGCGACGGATAAATACGCACCATGACCCGGTATTGCGCAAGGCAATTCGGAGCACAGAAAAGAAAGATACGCAGAAAGTCTATTTCACGAAAAGGAAGATGCTGTAGTCCGTCGAATCGGGCACCATGCAGCCGAACACGCCGAGCCCGCCTTCGATGAAGGAAAGGTCAGGGGAATCCAGCCGCACACTGAGAGGATCATCGAATCCGCGTGCGATTTTGTAGTAGCTGTAAAACGGCCGATCCATCGCGTATCCGTGCGCCACCAGGCGACGGGCGAGCACGGAATCCTCCGGCACTTCGTTCATGTCCACGATCTGCGATATCACTCCCGGCAGATAGACGGTTTCCACATCCCGTGAAGGAGTGGAATACACCCATCCCCCGCCCGGCGAACTGTACAGCGGGATTTCAATGCGGGACTTCACCGTGTCCCCTCCCGGAAGCCGTTTCCAGGTCTCGGACCAGAGGCGGAAATAAAAGGCATCGGGTGGCACGGTAAAGCTCGTGACGCCGGGATGCACGCGCACACTCCCGCTGCCCGTATCGGCCCGCGCCCGCTCGACGCGCACGTAAATGCGCGAGGGCATGGTGGCCGCGCTGCGCAGGGATTCCTCGCCCGGGACATCTACCTGCAGGCGGTAATCCGTTTCGAAGCGCGGCTGCAGTTCGCGATTGATCCACGCCGTGCGCGTCCCGCCCCCGTCGAGCGTCACCACCGTGTCACGGAACTCGTATGTCCCGCCGCCGCCGATGATGCGCACCGACGCTTCCTGCACCTCCTTGCCGGTCAGCGGCTGCAGGGTGATGCCGAGTTCGGCGTCGTAACTGCGCGCGAGCAGCACGGTCTGGTATTCCTGCGAGGGATCGAGAATGCAGAAAACGGCGATTTTGCTTTCGAAATCCGTTTTCGGGGAGAAATCATTGTCGCAGCCTGCCGCGAACAGCGCGGCGGCGAACAGCAGCGTCAGGGCGCGCATGCCCATAGAGGTACTCCGTTATTTTTTCTTGCCGGTGTCGGCGTCCCCGTCCTCTTCGGCCGGGGCGTCCGCAGCGTCCGCCTCGGCGGCCGGTCCGATGCCGAGCGCGTGCTGCACGTCCTTTTCGATGCGGGCGAGCAGGTCAGGGGTTTCCTTGAGGAATTTCCGCACACCCTCGCGTCCCTGTCCCAGGCGCTCGTCGCCGTAGGAGAACCAGGAGCCGCTTTTCTGCACCACGCCGGCTTCCACGCCCACGTCGAGCAGATCGCCGATCTTGGAAATGCCCTCGTTATAGAGAATATCGAATTCCGTTTCCTTGAACGGCGGCGCCATCTTGTTCTTCACCACCTTGATGCGCACGCGGTTGCCGATGATGTTGCCGGTGTCCTTGAGCACATCCTTGCGGCGGATGTCCATGCGCACCGAGGCGTAGAACTTCAGCGCGTTTCCGCCGGTGGTGGTTTCGGGATTGCCGAACATGATGCCGATTTTCGAGCGCAGCTGATTGGTGAAAATCACCGTGGTCTTGCTCTTGCTGATGGCGGACGTCAGCTTGCGCAGCGCCTGCGACATCAGGCGCGCCTGCGTGCCCATGGTGGGATCGCCCATCTCGCCCTCGATCTCCGCACGCGGCACCAGGGCGGCGACGGAGTCGATGATGATGATGTCGATGGCGTTCGAGCGCACGAGGGTTTCACAGATCTCCAGCGCCTGCT
>CAJXSA010000192.1 GCA_913060595.1 uncultured Ignavibacteria bacterium | reverse complement strand
GCGCGAAACGCGATTTTCAGCGGCTACTACCCGAGCGAAATAGAACGCGTGTTTCCCGACCTGTGGGCGAGCAAGGACGACGACGACTATTCGATGAACAAGTACGAGAAGGAATTTCTCGAGAAGCTGCTCGAGCGCCGGCGCATCAGACTGCGCAATGACCTCAAATACATCAAGATCATTGATCCGGAATTCGGCAAGCAGATGGTAGGCAACATCGCCTCCTTCATCAAGAACCACCTCACCGCCATCGTGGTGAATTTCGTGGACATGCTCGCGCATTCCCGCTCCGATTACCCCATCCTGAAGGAAATCGCGCCGGATGAATCGGCATACCGTTCCCTGACGAACACATGGTTTACGCACTCCTCGCTCTACAGCATGTTCCAGCAGATCGCGCGCACGCCCAACGCGACGGTGGTCGTGACCACCGACCACGGTTCGGTCCGCTGCATGCGCGGCAGCAAGGTGCTCGGCGACCGCGAAACCTCCACCAACCTGCGCTACAAGTACGGTCGCAATGTGAAGGCCGACAACAAGCACGCGATGTACATCAAGAATCCCGAAGAATACAAACTCCCGCGTCGGGGTGTCACGGTGAACTACGTCATCGCGAAAGAGGATTACTATTTCGTGTACCCGACCGAGTACAACAAGTATCTCTCCTATTACCGTGACAGCTTCCAGCACGGCGGCATGTCTCTCGAAGAACTGATCCTGCCCGTCATCACCATGAAATCGAAGGCCTGAGCAGGGCATGCGCTACACCCGTGACACATATGGTGAGGAAGAAACGCGCGCCCTCGGACGGGTATTCGCCGGCGAACTGCCGCCGGACGCGGTCGTCGCGTTTTCCGGCGACCTCGGATCGGGAAAAACCGCGGTCATCCGCGGCATCTGTGACACCTTCCGCTGCAGCGAGCAGGTCAGCAGTCCGACATTCACCATCGTCAACGAATACGTCGGCAGCCGCAGCATCCGGCACTGCGACCTCTACCGACTCGACCGCATCGAGGACATGCTGGAAATCGGCCTCGACGCACTTTTCCGCGAGAGCGGCACGGTTCTCATCGAGTGGGCAGAGCGCGCCCTCCCCCTGCTGCCCCTTCCGCGCTATGAAATTGCGGCATCGCACGGGGACGTGGAGTCCCACCGCCGCTTCAGCGTGCAGCTGTGCGACGCCGACACGGCGAGCATACTCTCCGCACCGGCGGAGCTGTTCAGGAGGAAGGCGTGATCCTGGGCATCGATACCGCCGGACAGGCGCTCAGCGTCGCGCTGGGTGACGGTGCGCAGCTTTGCGGCGTGGTGACGCTGCAACGTCCGAACGCGCATGACGCGCTGCTGGCTCCGGTGATCCGCGACCTTCTCTCCCACTGCGGCCTGGAGCCCGCCGGACTCACGGAACTCGCCGTCTCCGCCGGCCCAGGCTCCTTCACCGGCCTGCGCATCGGCATGGCCGCGGCGAAAGGAATGGCCGCTTCACTGCGCATCCCGCTTGCCACGGTGCCGACCCTGGAAGCGCTCGCCTCTGCGGTGTCGCGACACAGTGACGTAGCCGAGGGAAGCACGCTGCTCGCCGCTCTCGATGCGCGGCGGGAACAGCTCTACCATGCAACCTTTATCCTCCGGAACGGCGCATGGGTGCCGTCCGGAGAAAGCGGCCTCTCACGCACGGAGGACGTCGCCGGAGCCATAGGGGAAGACACCATCCTCGCAGGTGACGGAGTTCCGCTGCTGCTGCAGCACTGCCGTGTCCCTGTCCGCGCGCTGCCGCAGGTTGCAGCGGACGCATCGGACATCGTCCTGCTCGGCAGCCGTCGCATGGAAGCCGGCGAGACAGCGGACATCGCATCCTGCGAACCGCTGTACATGCAGGAATTCATCGTGAAACAGGCGAAAAACGCCCTGTTTCCCTCATCAGACTAGCATGGAGTATCCATCATGGCCTGGTTCAAACGCAGCAAAACGAATATCGAGTCTCCCGGACGCAAGCGTGATGTCCCTGACGGTTCGTGGGTGAAATGCGACCACTGCAGTGAAATGATGCATCAGAAGCAGCTCGAAGCCGCTCTCTACACCTGCATTCACTGCGGTGCTTCCTTTCGCGTCGGAAGCGGCCAGTATCTCGATATTCTGCTCGATAAAGGCAGTTTCAAGGAATACGACCGCAAGATGCGGGCCACCGATCCACTCGAATTCACCGACAGCAAGGCATACAGTGACCGCATCGAGGCGACGATCAAGAAAAGCGGCCTGCATGACGCCATGCGCAGCGGTATCGGGAAAATTCACGGGATCACCGTTTCCATTGCCGTCATGGACTTCGGCTTCATCGGCGGCAGCATGGGAGCCGTCGTGGGTGAGAAGATCGCCCGCGCCATCGACCGCGCAATAAAGCAGAAATGTCCCCTGATCATTGTCTCCTCCAGCGGAGGCGCGCGCATGATGGAAGGCGCCTACTCACTGATGCAGATGGCGAAGACCAGCAGCAGGCTTTCACTGCTTCATGACGCGGGGCTGCCCTACATTTCCGTCCTGCTCGACCCGACGACCGGCGGCGTCACGGCAAGCTTCGCCATGCTGGGCGACGTGCTGATCGCCGAACCGAAAGCACTGATCGGTTTCGCCGGACCGCGCGTGATCAAGCAAACCATCGGTCGAGACCTTCCGGAAGGTTTCCAGCGAGCGGAATTCCTGCTCGAAAAGGGTTTCCTCGACAAGGTGGTCCCGCGCGCAGACATGCGCGACACGCTCGCCACGCTGATGCGGCACATGCACAACGCCTGAGCGTTCCTGAATGACTGTCATCGAATCCATCATCACAATGCAGAAGGAAGCCGAAGCCCTGCGGTCCGCGGGACGACGTATTGGCTTCGTCCCTACCATGGGATATCTGCACGAAGGACATCTCGACCTCATTCGCCTCGCGCGGAAGCACGCCGATGTCGTGGTCATGTCCATCTTCGTCAATCCCACGCAATTCGCGGCCGGAGAGGATCTTGAGAGGTATCCGCGCAATTTCGAGCGTGATCGCACCCTCGCCGCAGAGGCCGGCTGCGACATCATCTTCGCGCCGTCCGCCGGAGAGATGTATCCCGCGGACGACAGCAGCTGGATATCCGTCGAGGAGCTCGGCAGCGCGCTCGAGGGGGCGTTCCGGCCGACACATTTTCGCGGTGTGACCACGGTGGTCGGCAAGCTGTTCAACATCGTGCGGCCGCACTATGCTGTTTTCGGCCAGAAGGACGCGCAGCAGGCGGCCATCATCCGTCGGATGACACGGGATCTGCATTTCGGCATCGATATCCTCGTCGCCCCGATACGGAGGGAAATTGATGGACTGGCAATGAGTTCGAGAAACACGTATCTTTCAGATCAGGAGCGAAAAGAAGCGCTCGCGCTTTCCCGCTCCCTCCGGACTGCGGAAACCCTGTTCGCTCAGGGGGAACGCCGCAGTCACGCCCTGTACCGCGCCGTGGAGGAAGAGCTTACCCGCAGCGAGACGGTACAGGTGGATTACATAGGCATCGTCGACCCTGACAGCTTCCTCCCCATCGAAGGGGATGTCGGCCCGCGAACACTCATCGCCGTGGCCGCGCGCGTCGGGTCGACCCGTTTGATCGACAACACCATTCTCGGAGACGAGGCGACGCCGTCATGAAGCGCATCATGTTCAAATCCAAGATTCACCGGGCCCGTGTCACGCAGGCGGAGCTGTACTATGAAGGCAGCATCACCATCGACCGCGACCTGATGGCCCAGGCAGACATCCTCGAATACGAGAAGGTGCAGGTGGTGAATGTGAACAACGGACAGCGCTTCGAAACCTATGCACTCAAGGGTGACGCCGGCAGCGGCACGATCTGCCTCAACGGAGCCGCGGCGCGTCTCGGACATGTCGGCGATGAGGTCATCATCATTACCTACGCTGAATACAGCGACGACGAACTCGCCGACCACTCCCCCGCCATCATCCTCGTCGACGAGCACAACAACGTGAAGCAAATCCTGTGAACAGCAGGCGGCGGCGGAATCAGCAGTCTCATGTGGGACCGTCCACTCCCGCGCACATCTGCCACAACATCTTCCCAGCAGTATGAACACCCCCCCTCTCGCAGCAGTAATCATGGCGGCCGGCCAGGGGAAGCGCATGAAAAACCCCGACAGGGCCAAGGTCATGCACACCCTCGCAGGCATCCCGCTCGTCGAACATGTCGTGCGTCTCGCCCGGGGCATGGGCGCAGAGCGCATCATCGTCATCGTCGGCCATCAGCGCGCGCAGGTGATGGAGCATCTCACCGCCATCGATCCGTCCGTGGAGTTCGCCGTGCAGGCGGAACAGCTCGGAACCGGACACGCGGTGCGCATGGCGGAACCGCTGCTCGCGGATTTTGAGGGAGACGTTGTCATCCTCTCAGGCGACGCGCCCATGACACGCCGCACAACGATGCAGGCGGCGCTCGAAAAGCACCGGAACGCACATGCGACGGTCACCGTGCTTACCGCGCTCCTTCCCGACCCGACCGGGTACGGACGGGTGCTGCGGGACGACGAGGGAAACATCCTCCGCATCGTCGAGCACAAAGACGCCAGCGAAAAAGAACGGGCGGTGCGGGAAATCAACAGCGGAATTTATGTGTTCAGGAAGGACCAGTTGTTCCGTGCGCTCGCCCGTGTCACAAATGACAACGCACAGGGCGAGTACTATCTGCCGGACGTGTTTGAGATATTCCAGGCAGAGCAGCGTGTCATGGTACCGCATGCGGTCGAAGCATTCGACGAGATTCGTGGTGTCAACACGGCTGAACAGCTCGCGGAGCTTGAGAAAATATACCACGCGTCGCAGACCTGAGCGTCCACGCGAATCTGCACACGCTCCAACAACAACACGACATGTAACAACGAACGGAAGCGCACGATGGCGACCCGCTTTAAAATCCATCCCGATAATCCACAGCTGCGAATGGTCGATGCCGTTGTCGAACAGCTGCACCGCGGCGCTGTGATGCTGTATCCGACCGATACCGTGTTCGCGATCGGATGCGATATCCGCAGCAAGGCGGGGCAGGAACGCATCCGCCGCATGCGCAGCCTGCCGGACAGCAAACCGCTGACTTTCGTCGCGTCGGACATCTCCCAGATATCCGACTACGCGAAAATTTCCGACAGCGCCTACCAGGTGATTCGGCAGCTGGTTCCCGGCCCGTACACACTCCTTCTTCCCGCGACGAAAATGGTGCCGAACCTTGTGCTCAATTCCAAACGCAAGATCACGGGCATCCGCGTTCCGGATAACTTCCTCTGCCAGATGCTCATCGCCGAACTCGGCAATCCGCTGATCTCAATGTCGGCGAAGCTGCCGGACTGGGATGAACCTTCGAGCAACGAGGAGCTCTATGATCTCTTCGACCCTCTCGTCGACATCATCATCGAAGCGGATGCGGAATACCGCTCCCCGTTCGGCGACCACCTCTCGACCATGATCGATTTCACAAATGATGTACCCGAAATCACGCGCGAGGGACTCGGAATCGAGCTTGCGGAAAAAATCATCTGAGCACGAAGACAACTGCCGTCCCCGATACGTCAACGCCAACAGCATGCTGTTGGCGTTTTGTCGTATTGACGGAAACTGGACCCGGTTCAGCCTGCGGATGCGGCCGTGTCACTCCCCTTGCCGCGCTGCTTCACGAAATATGTTATGTAGAGTATCGCTTCGAACAGCGTCACGAGTATCAGTGAACTGGTATCGTTATCCAGCCATGTCCCGAATCCTTCTTCGGGAAACAGGAAACGAACGATGAAGCCCGCCATGGTCCAGCCCACGGAGAAGATGATTGCCACGAAGGCCAGGGACATGAACGCGTCGACGAGCTTGTGCTCGACATACCCTTTGCTGAATGCGTACACGGCGCCGATGATGTGCAGATAGAAAACGATGATGGCGATCATGTCAGTATGCGTCTTTTCCGAATAAAATGGCGTACACGGTCTTGAAGATGATACGCAGATCAAGTTTCAGTGACCAGTTCTCAATATAATAAAGATCGTACTTGGTCCGCTCCGCAATCGGCACCTCTCCACGGAGGCCGTTGACCTGGGCCCATCCGGTCAACCCTGTCTTCAGCCGATGCCGCTCGAGATACTTCGGCACATACTGCTGAAACTGCTGTACGAACTCCGGCCGCTCCGGACGCGGTCCCACGACGCTCATCTCTCCTCGCAGCACGTTGATGAACTGCGGAATCTCATCCAGGCTGAGTCTGCGCAGCAGGCGGCCGATGCGTGTCACACGCGGATCATGCCGCTTCGTCCACGTCGGACCGGTTTCCTGTTCCGCGTTCACTTTCATCGTGCGGAACTTGAGCAGGTCGAACTCCTCTCCTTCCAATCCGACGCGCACCTGGCGGTAGAAAATCGGGCGACCGGACTCTATCCATATCACCAAAAAGATCACCGCCGCGAACGGAGCGAACAGCGCGAGAACCAAAAGGCTGAAACCAACATCGAACACGCGCTTCGCGATGCGTGACCATGTGGACATCGGGAGGTCCTTCACGCCGAGCAGCGGACTCCCGAGCAGTTCGCCGAGCCGCAGTCGCGTCGGCGTGATACCGATGACATCGGGCTGAAGCAGAATCTGCACGGTCTTGCCTTCGAGCAGGGCGAACAGGCGCGCCAGTTCGTCGTTCTCCCCGGCGGACAGGCAGACGATGATGGTCTCGATACGGTGCCTGTCGACGATGGAAACGATATCCTCCACGTCACCGAGACGGTCCGCTACGACACTTTCAATGCGCTCATCTTCAGGTGAGACATACCCGGCGAGACGATACCCGTGCACGGGCTGATGGACGATGCGCAGTGCGAGATCCTGTGCCAGTTTATTCGTTCCCACGAGAAGGACGTTCCGCAGTTCACGTCCTTTCCGGTAGAGGTGTTTTTCGTAGGCCAGCACGAGCGCGCGTCCACCGAACACCAGCAGCGTCGCCAGTCCCCAGATGAACACGAAGACCACACGCGAATACGAAAACTCACGGTAGAAAAACGCGAGGCTCAGCACCACGAGCATGCCGAAACTGACGTGCCGCAGTACGTGAAAAAACTCCAGGCTGAGATCCACGTCCCTTCGTGCACGATACACGCGGCGGCTATTGAACAGCAGAAGCCACACCGGCGTGATGACGAGGCCGCCGAGCAGATAGGCGCTGACGGGAGGATATCCCTTTGTGACGGGAATGTAGTTGACGAGTGCGCTCTCGAAACGCAGAAGGTAGGCCAGGTAGAACGAGGCAAGA
>CAJXSA010000191.1 GCA_913060595.1 uncultured Ignavibacteria bacterium | reverse complement strand
GGAGCGAGTTCTTCAAAGCCGGTGTGGACTACGTGGTCGTCAAGAACACCCTGCTCAAGCTGGCACTGGAAGAGGTCGGCGGATATGACGATGTCTATCCCTACCTCGTCAACCAGACCGGTGTCGTTTTCGCATACGACGATCCCGTGCAGCCGGCACGCATTCTCAAGGACTTCATCAAGGCCAACGAGAACATGCTCACCGTCAAGGTGTGCGTGCTGGACAAGGAAGTGTTCGACGGCTCCCGTCTCGACGAGCTCGCCTCGCTGCCCACGCGCGACGACCTCATGTCTTCCATCATCGGAAGCATCCAGGCTCCCGCCCAGGGCATCGCCGGTGCGATCAACGCCGTCATGCGCGACCTGGTCGGTGTCATCGACGCCATCGAAAAGCAGAAACAGGAACAGGCGGCCTGATCGCCCTTCCCCCCAACTGAGAATCTTTAATCCTATCCTTCAAGGAGTAATACAATGTCCGTGATCGAAGAAATCGTTGAGAAAATTGAGAAACTGACGCTGCTGGAAGCGTCCGAGCTCAAGACCGCTCTCGAAGAGAAATTTGGCGTGACCGCCGCTGCCCCGATGATGATGGCCGGTGCCATGCCCGGCGCCGCCCCGGCAGCCGAAGCCGAAGAGAAGACTGAATTCGACGTTGAGCTGACCGGTATCGGATCCAACAAGATCAACGTGATCAAGGTTGTGCGTGCCGCCACCAGCCTCGGCCTCAAGGAAGCCAAGGACCTCGTCGAAGGTGCGCCGAGCATCGTGAAGGAGCAGCTGCCGAAGGCTGATGCCGAGAACCTGAAGAAGGAACTCGAGGAAGCCGGCGCCACCGTGACGCTGAAGTAATCGTCGCTCCGATCGATACTGGAATTTTCACCATCTGACAGAACGTTCTGTTTATCGCAAACAACGATTCAACGATGTGTACGACAAGAAGCGGGTCGAATAATGTTCGACCCGCACTTGTCGTTTTATCGCACTGACGCGCCTTCCGTCCGCGGCACCTGATCGCGGCGGCGGCCTCCCGCCACGCCCGCACCATGTTAAGGAGCTAGGAATTGAGTACCTCAAAGACGAACGGCTTCAACGATACATTCAACAATCTGCAGCTGCACGCCATGCCGAACGGCCGCTGGAGTTTCGGGAAGATTTCGGACCTGTTCAAATATCCGAATTTCCTCGACGTGCAGCGTTCCTCGTATGAAGGCTTTCTGCAGGAGACCGTCCACGCATCGCAGCGCACGGACATGGGTCTGGAGCAGGTGTTCACCACGAATTTTCCCATTACCGACGCCCGGGAAAATTACATCCTCGAGTACATCGATTATTTCATCGAGAAGCCGAAGTATTCGGTGCAGGAATGCCAGGAGCGCGGTCTGACCTTCGCCGTGCCGCTCAAGGCCCGCCTGCGCCTCTCCTCCAAGTCGGAAGAACCCAACAGCAACGAGTACATCGAAACCGTCGAGCAGGAAGTCTATCTCGGGAATCTCCCGTATATGACCGAGCGCGGGACCTTCATCATCAACGGCGCCGAGCGCGTCGTGGTCAGCCAGCTGCACCGTTCGCCGGGCGTGTTCTTCGGGGAGTCCATTCACCCGAACGGCACCAAGATGTTCTCCGCACGCATCATTCCCTTCCGCGGCTCCTGGGTGGAATTCGCGACCGACATCAACCACGTGATGTACGCCTACATCGACAGGAAAAAGAAATTCCCCGTCACCACGCTGCTCCGCGCACTTGGCTACTCCTCCAACAAGGAACTGCTCGAACTCTTCGACCTCGTCGATGATCTTTCGCTCGGTGCGAAGGACCTCGAGGATCATTACGGCCGCATTCTCTGCGAGGAAGTGATCGACGAAAGCACCGGCGAACTGCTGGTGAGCGCGGACACCGAGCTCGACGAGGAACTTGTCGAATCCATCCGCGAACACGGTGTCAAGAGCGTGCGTGTCTACAGGACCGACAACGAAAACGCGCTGGTCATCGCCAACACCATCCGCAAGGATGAAGCGAACAACGACCAGGAAGCCCTCGAGATGATTTACAAGCAGCTGCGCAGCGGCGAGGCACCGGATCTCGAGACGGCGAAGGGGCTTATCGAGCGCCTGTTCTTCAACCCCAAGCGCTACGATCTCGGCATCGTCGGCCGCTACCGTCTCAACAAGAAGCTGGATCTGAACATCGATCCGGAGGTCACGACGCTCACGCGCGACGACATCGTTTCCATCGTCCGCTACCTGATCGACCTGATGCAGGGGCAGCAGAACGTCGATGACATTGACCACCTCGGCAACCGCCGCGTGCGCACCGTGGGCGAGCAGCTCGCCGCGCAGTACAACGTCGGCGTTTCCCGCATGGCGCGCACCATCAAGGAGCGCATGAACATTCGTGACGTGGAGAACTTCACGCCGTCCGACCTGGTCAACGCGCGCACCATCTCCAGCGTCGTCAACGCGTTCTTCGGAACCAACCAGCTCTCGCAGTTCATGGATCAGACCAACCCGCTGTCCGAGCTGACGCACAAGCGCCGCATGTCCGCCCTCGGACCGGGCGGTCTCACCCGCGAGCGCGCGGGCTTCGAGGTGCGTGACGTGCATTACACGCATTACGGCCGCCTCTGTCCGATCGAAACCCCGGAAGGCCCGAACATCGGCCTGATCTCCTCCCTCTGCATTCACGCGCGCATCAACGATTTCGGCTTCATCGAGACGCCGTACCGTGTGGTCAAGAACGGCAAGGTCACCAAGGAAACCGTGTACCTGACCGCCGAAGAGGAGGATGACATCGTCATCGCGCAGGCGAACGCGCCGCTGAACGACGACGGCACTTTCATGCTCGACAAGGTCAAGTGCCGGCTCGGAAGCGAGTTCCCTGTCGTTCCGCCGGAAGAAGTGGCATTCATGGACGTGGCGCCGAACCAGATCGTCAGTCCCGCCGCGGCCCTGATTCCCTTCCTCGAGCACGACGATGCGAACCGCGCCCTGATGGGCTCGAACATGCAGCGCCAGGGCGTGCCCCTGCTGCGCCCGGAAGCGCCGGTCGTCGGCACCGGACTCGAGGAGAAAGTGGCCCGTGACTCGCACGCCATGATCGTCGCCAAGCATGACGGGTACGTCGCGTTCGTCGACGCCAATGTCATCCGTGTGCAGTATGACCTCGGACGTTCCGAGGCCGACAAGACCGCCGCGTTCGATTCCAACGGCATCGAAGAATACCAGCTGACGAAGTTCTTCCGCACCAACCAGGACACCTGCATCAACCAGCGTCCCATCGTCAAGCCGGGACAGAAGTTCAAGAAGGGCGAAGTGCTCGCCGACGGCAGTTCCACCGACCAGGGCGAGCTCGCGCTGGGCCGGAACGTGCTGGTCGCCTTCATGCCCTGGCGCGGGTACAATTTCGAGGACGCGATCATCGTCAGCGAGCGCCTGGTTGCCGAGGATGTCTTCACCTCGATACACATCGAGGAGTTCGAGCTGCAGGTGCGCGACACCAAGCGCGGCGAGGAAGAGCTCACGCGTGAAATCCCCAATGTCAGCGAAGAGGCCACCAAGGACCTCGACGAGAACGGCATTGTGCGCGTCGGCGCGGAAGTCGGCGAAAACGACATCATCATCGGAAAGATCACGCCCAAGGGCGAATCCGATCCCACACCGGAAGAGAAGCTGCTCAAAGCGATCTTCGGTGACAAGGCCGGTGACGTGAAGGACGCCTCCCTGAAGGCGCCTCCCGGAATGAAGGGCATCGTGATCAAGTCCAAGCTGTTCAGCCGCAAGAAAAAAGAGAGCGACGCCAAGCGCGAAGAAAAGCGCCGCATGGAAAACCTCGAAGCGGATTTCGATCAGCGTCGTGCGGACCTGATGAACCTGCTCGTGCAGAAGCTGACCGGCGTGCTGCAGGGACAGAAACTGCTCGGCATCCGCGATCTGCAGGGGAGCAGCGTGATACGCGGCGGCACCGTCGTCGGCGAGGAGACCTTCGCCAATGTCGTCGACCAGCTCGCCGTGCTCGATCCCACGCAGCCGTGGACGGACACCGAAAAGCTGAACGCCCTGGTGCAGCGCATTTACGACAACTTCAAGTATGCCCGTCACGATCTCGAAGAGGACTACAAGCGTGAAAAGGGCAAAATCCAGATGGGCGACGAGCTGCAGCCCGGTATCGTGCAGCTCGCGAAGGTGTACATCGCGAAGAAGCGCAAGCTCTCCATCGGCGACAAGATGGCGGGACGCCACGGCAACAAGGGTGTCGTCTCCAACGTCGTGCCCGTGCAGGACATGCCGTATCTCGCGGACGGAACTCCCGTCGACATCGTGCTCAACCCGCTGGGCGTGCCGTCCCGAATGAATCTCGGGCAGCTGTACGAAACCGCGCTCGGCTGGGTTGCCAAGCGTCTCGGGGATCGCGTGCGTTTTGCCACGCCGATTTTCGACGGCGCGAAGTTTGAAGAAGTACAGGATCTCATGGACTCCGTCGGCCTGAACCGGACGGGGAAAATCGACCTCTATGACGGACGCTCGGGTGAGCGCTACGACCAGCCGGTGACGGTGGGCTTCATCTACATGCTGAAGCTCTCCCACCTGGTGGACGACAAGATTCACGCCCGCTCGATCGGCCCCTACAGCCTTATCACCCAGCAGCCGCTGGGCGGAAAGGCGCAGTTCGGCGGCCAGCGTTTCGGCGAAATGGAAGTCTGGGCCCTCGAGGCGTACGGCGCCGCGCACGTGCTGCAGGAAATCCTCACTGTCAAGAGTGACGATGTGCAGGGGCGTGCAAAGGTGTACGAAGCCATCGTCAAGGGCGAGAACCTCCCGGATCCCAACGTCCCCGAGTCCTTCAACGTGCTCGTGCGCGAGCTGCAGGGCCTGGGACTGGAGATCAAGATCGAGTGACGCGACCCGGATTCCACCGATAACCGGTTTTTCCCGAGTGACTGAACATGAATCTGATTGGAGATAAAGATGCCATTCAAGCCGCAGGAGCAAGTCAAGAAGAATTTTACCCGCATTTCGGTGAGCCTGGCCTCATCGGATGCGATTCTTTCCCGTTCCTATGGTGAGGTAACCAAGCCGGAGACCATCAACTACCGGTCGTTCCGCCCCGAAAAAGACGGTCTTTTCTGTGAAAAGATCTTTGGTCCGGTGCGCGACTGGGAGTGCCATTGCGGAAAGTACAAGCGCATCCGCTACAAGGGCATCATCTGCGACCGTTGCGGTGTCGAGGTGACGCAGAAGTCGGTGCGCCGCGAGCGCATGGGGCACATTTCTCTGGCCGTTCCCATCGTCCATATCTGGTATTTCCGCTCGCTTCCGAGCAAGATCGCCAACATCCTTGGGCTCTCCTCGAAAGAACTCGAGCGCATTATTTATTACGAAAACTATGTTGTCATCAATCCCGGTCCGACCAGCTTTCCGAAGCCGTTCGGCGCTCTTGACGACGAGTTCCCCGAGGTCGAAGAAGGGGAGAAAGTCGACAAGGCGCTGTTCCGCAACGACATCACGCTGCTGACCGAGGAAGAATACCTCGAAGTGCTCGACGGTCTTCCGGAGGAGAACTTCGACCTCGACGATGACGATCCCGAGAAATTCGTCGCGCTGATCGGCGGCGAGGCCATCAAGGCCCTGCTGCGTTCGGTGGATATCGAGAAGCTGGCCGAGCGCCTGCGCCTGCAGATTCGCTTCGAAACCTCCCAGCAGAAGCGCCAGGAGGCCATCAAACGTCTGCGCGTGGTGACGGCCTTCACCAGCATGAAGGAAAACGAGTTCATCAACCGTCCCGAGTGGATGGTGCTCGACGTCATCCCCGTCATTCCCCCGGAGCTGCGCCCGCTCGTCCCTCTCGAAGGCGGACGATTTGCGACCTCCGATCTCAACGATCTCTACCGCCGCGTGATCATCCGCAACAACCGTCGCAAGCGTCTTATCGACATCAAGGCGCCGGAGGTGATTCTCCGCAACGAGAAGCGCATGCTGCAGGAAGCGGTGGACTCGCTGTTCGACAACAGCCGCCGCGTCAACTCCGTGCGCAGCGACAACAACCGCGCGCTCAAGTCTCTCTCCGACATGCTCAAGGGCAAGCAGGGACGTTTCCGTCAGAACCTGCTCGGAAAGCGCGTCGACTACTCCGGCCGTTCCGTCATCGTGGTGGGACCGGAGCTGAAGCTGCATCAGTGCGGTCTGCCGAAAGACATGGCGGTCGAGCTGTTCAAGCCCTTCGTCATCCGCAAGCTCATCGAGCGCGGCATCGTCAAGACGGTCAAGAGCGCGAAAAAGGTCGTGGACAAGAAGGGTCCCGAGGTATGGGACATACTCGAAAAGATCATCGACGGACATCCAGTGCTGCTCAACCGTGCGCCGACGCTGCACCGTCTGGGCATCCAGGCCTTCCAGCCGCTGCTCGTCGAGGGTAAGGCCATCCGTCTCCATCCGCTGGTCTGTACGGCCTTCAACGCCGACTTTGACGGCGACCAGATGGCCGTGCACGTTCCGCTGTCCTTCGACGCCCAGCTTGAGTCCTCGATTCTTCTGCTGTCGTCCCACAACATCCTGTCGCCGCAGAACGGCAATCCCATCACCATCCCTTCGCAGGAGATGGTCCTGGGTTGTTATTACATCACCAAGGCCCTGCCCGGCGACCGCGGCGAGGGGATGGTGTTCTCCTCCATTGACGAGGCGGTCATGGCATTTGACCACCGGCGCGTCGGCCTGCATGCGCGCGTCAAGGTGCGTGTGCCGCTCGCCGCAGACCGTCTTGTCGAGGACGGTCCCACGCATGAAATCATCGAGACGACGCTCGGGCGCATCCTGTTCAACCGCATCGTCCCTGCCGAAATCGGTTTCATCAACGAGATCCTCACCAAGCGCCGCCTGGTGCAGATCATCGGCATGATTTTCCACAAGATGGGCAACCTGGCGACGACGCGTTTCCTCGACGATCTCAAGGATCTCGGCTTCGGATACGCGACGAGCGGCGGACTTTCCATCAGCGTCTCCGACGTGGAGATTCCGGAAGAGAAGACGGGCCTGATCGACAAGGCGCAGAGCGACGTCGAAAACATCATGAAGCAGTACCAGATGGGCTTCATCACCAACGGCGAACGCTACAACAAGGTCATCGACATCTGGACGCGCACGACCAACCGCGTGGCGGACAAGCTGTTCGACACGCTGCAGCGCAGCCAGAACGGCTTCAATTCGCTGTACATGATGATGGATTCCGGTGCCCGCGGTTCGAAGGAGCAGGTGCGCCAGCTGGCCGGCATGCGCGGCCTGATGGCCAAGCCGCAGAAGAGCCTGACCGGTCAGACCGGTGAGATCATCGAGAAC
>CAJXSA010000190.1 GCA_913060595.1 uncultured Ignavibacteria bacterium | reverse complement strand
TCATCCCCCGGATCTCATCTTCTTCGTGATCAGCAGGCCGGGCATTGACGGATTTGGAAAAAATCTCGACCGTCGGATAGCGATGGCCGACACCGACGTACGCCAGCGCATAGTCATTCTCCGCAAACACGAGGTTTTGATGTCCGGCGAAATTCGGGCCGTAGGTGTTGTACACATTCTTATCCTGCACGACCATCTTGATTTTCCGTTCCATCGCCTCGCCCCATTCATCGATCGCGACGATCTGCGTATGCAAATGATCGAAGGTCGCCCCGGCGGGGGGAAGCCAGTTCTTGAAGACGCTGAGGGAGCGAACGTACCGGTTATTCGCCGCGATGTCCGTCATGGCCTCAATGATAAACGCATAATAGCGGGCGTGCTCCTCGTCGCTGAGATCGCTGGTCGAAAACAGATCATGGGCATCGCGGGCATTCTCGCGATAGTGGGGATGCACGATGACCATCTCGTGACCGCCCCCGAAGAAGGCGTCTGCCATGAGGAATTTCTCCTCCATCGAAACGCGTGCAATTTCCTCATCCGATTTCCCGCTGCGACGCAGCTTGTAATCGAGGATGTCCATCACATGGTTCAGCCCGGTCGGATCCGCAAGATAATCCTCTTTCCACTGCAGATTGCGCGCGGAAAGCTTGTAGCTGTAGTTCTGCCGCCAGTAATTGACAGACAGAATTTCGAACATGTTGGAGACACGACGAAAGAGGGGGGAGGTGTCGTGGTAGGTGGAGGGGGGGATACGTGACAGGGTGGTAAATACACCCCTGTCGGCAATGACGCGCGCTTTCTCCGGTGCGGTTTCGAACATTCTTCCGGTGCAGAATGCGCAATACGCCTCCGGCTCCTGCTTTTCAACAGGTGCGGGAGCATACCCTTTCAAGCCTTCACTGAGCGGTTTGTTTCCGCGGCCTGGAACGGACCAGACTTCAACCCCCGAGAAGGGATTGACCTGTTTGACCGTGCCGTCGGCCATGGTGTGGTAGTAGAAATGGTAATCCAAAACCGCATCCAGCTCCGGCTATGAGATGAGACGATGTTCGATGACCTGCTGACGGCGCGTGCCGACGCGTCACTCCCGGCTGCGTGGACAGCTCTTACGAATCGTCGGACGTGCGCTTGGCGCGGCGAACGGCCTTCTGCTTCTTCATCCGCTTCTTCACGGAAGGTTTGGTGTAATACGTGCGCTTTTTGAATTCTTTCAGAATACCGGAACGCTCGTATTTCTTCTTGAAACGCTTGATAGCGCGGTCGATGGGTTCGTTTTCCTGAACGATGATGCCGATCAAGTATATCTCCTGTTAACTGGTTGAAAGTCAATCAATTATAATTCAGATTTACAAAATAACACGAAGGGAATTTATTGTCAAGGTATGGGGGCTTACGCGGCGGGAAAAGAAAATCCCCGTCATTAGAACTACTTGCACCTGCCCTGTTGTTCCACTCATATGCCGGAACTATCACATACCGCAAGGGACGCATCTTCCACGCGGCGAACACTCATCCTTCTCGCGGTCCTGGCGTTTGCCAGCACCTTTTCCACGGCAGTGGTTTTTCCGAACATCGGAAGCTTCGTGCGTGACAGATTCGTACTCTCAGACACGCAAGCCTCGCTTTTCGCGGTGTCCTATCTCATTCCGCATGTGGTTTTTGCCTTTGTCTGGGGCGCGCTGTCCGACCGCTACGGGAAACGAAAGGTGCTGCTCGTGACGGGATACGTCGTTACGGCGCTGTTCCATTTCTTACTGCCCTTCATTTCCACGTATCCCATGCTCCTGCTCGTGCGCTTCGGTGAGGGGGCATTTTCCGTTCTCGGATTCTCCATGGTGATGACCATTGCGGTAGACATTGCCAGAAAAGGGAGATATGGACGCGTCATGGGGGTCGTCGGGGCGTCAGTCTCCCTCGGCACCACACTCGCTTTTCCTATCGGTGGTGCGATCGGAGCGCAGTCCATGGTCCTGCTATGCACGATCGGCGCATTTATATTGCTTCTCTGCGCTGCTGCGGCCTGGCTGCTGCTCGAAGAGGGAAAACTGGAAACCGTACGCTCATTTTCTGCAGCGCTGCGTGTGCTTCGCCGTCAACCGGCATTGAGCATACCGTATGCGTTCACCTTTGTCGACCGCTTCACCGTCGGTTTTTTTGCGGTGACCTTCCCGCTCTATGTGGGCGCACAATACAACATGGATGCGACAGCTTCGGGCATGCTGCTGGCAGGCTATCTTCTTCCGTTCTCCCTTCTGATTTATCCTTTCGGACGTCTGTCGGATCGCTGGGGCGGCGCTCGCCTCCTGCTCGCAGGTTCCGTATTCTACGGTGTTGTGGTCATGCTTGTCGGGTATGTGCCTCCAGAGTGGTTCCTGGCTGTCATGCTGCTCTGTGGCATCTTCGCCGCGTCGATGTACGCTCCGAGTCTCTGGTTCGTCGCACATACCGCACCGGAGGAATCTCGCGCCTCCGCAATGGGCGGGTTTAACGCCGCGGGGTCCCTTGGTTTCGCTGTCGGTCCGCTCGCGGGCGCGCTCATCAGTGATGTATACGGGTATGCGACGGCATTTCTGGCTGCAGGTATCACCGAACTGCTCTGTGTAATTGTCGTGTACCCGCTCGTCGCACGCACTCTTCGACATTTGCCGCATCAAACTCTTCCGACCGCCACTTCTCTGCAGTAATAAAAAGAGCAGGCCTCGAAGCCTGCTCAATGAAACGGAAATGGGACGGGACGCGGGTCAGCACTTTTCAAGTGCGTCAGCAAGATCTTCGATGATATCGTCCACATGTTCGATTCCCACGGAGAGACGGACCAGTCCATCGGTGATCTTGGCCTGTTCCCGCTGCTCCTTGCCCATGCTTGCGTGTGTCATCGATGCCGGGTGCTGGATGAGAGACTCGACACCGCCGAGACTGACAGCGAGCAGCGAAAGATGGACATTGTCCATGAGTGTCTTGCCAGCCTCGATGCCGCCGGACAGCTCGAACGAGATCATCATGCCGCCGCCGCTCATCTGCTTCTGACCGATTTCGTACTGAGGGTGGGAGGGGAGTCCGGGATAGCGGACCCAGTCAATTTTCGGGTGAGCTTCGAGGAAGCTGGCTACCTTAAGCGCATTCTCGGAGGCGCGTTCGACGCGCAGCGCGAGGGTCTTCAGGCCACGATGCACAAGAAACGAATTGAACGGGTCGATGACACCGCCTATCTGGTTCAGCGTTTTGCGGAAATGGGGATACATATCCTCGTCCTTGACGATAATGATACCGCCCACGACGTCCGCGTGTCCGTTCAGCGATTTTGTCAGACTGTGAATGACGACGTCAGCGCCGAGTTCGATGGGACGCTGCATGACCGGACCCATGAAGGTGTTGTCCACGATCAGCACCGCACCGGCCTTGTGCGCAATATCGGCGATCGCACGGAGGTCGCTCATCACGAGCGTAGGATTTCCAGGCGTTTCAACATAGACGACACGAGTATTCGGACGCATCGCTGCGCTCACCGCGTCGAGGTCGGATGTATCCACCATGCTGCTTTCAATGCCGAAATTTGACATCACGGTTTTGAGCAGGGTACTGGTCGGACCGTACACGGATTCACTGGAAACCACGTGATCGCCCGCTTTCAGTGTGGCCGCGAAGGCGGTGTGAATGGCTGCCATCCCGCTCCCGCAGCCGAGTCCTTTCGCTCCGCCTTCGAGCACGGCGATGGCATCTTCCATCGCTTCGATGGTCGGATTGCGCATGCGGGTGTAAATATAGCCGTCGCCGCGTCCTGCGAAGAGGTCGGCTCCGTGGGCGACATTTTCGAATTTGAATGTCGATGTCTGGTAGATGGGGGGGACGACGGCACCGAATTCGTACTCACCGATTCCGGCATGGACGGTCTGTGTTTCAATTGCTGCTTTTCGAATGTCTTTCACGATGAAACCTCCAGGGATGTCCCGCTGTGCGGGATGGAACAATGACAAAATAGGTTGATGCACCGCTGCAGTAGCGCATCGGCGCATCAGGTCAGTCGAAGAATATCCAGTCAACGCCGATGCGAAGCGCGCGGTCATACATCGGGTAGAATGCCGCCGTGATATATTCGCTGTTCAGCGCATTGTGAAGTACCACCGAGATCGTGGCTCTCTGTTTGATGGTGGCAAAAAGAAAAAGGTCCACTCGCTGGAACGCAGTATAGCTGCGCGCCCCATCGTCCGGTGACACCGGGAGTGTGAATATGCCTGCCTCGGGGTGATATGTCAGCGGCAGATAGGACGAGGAGTACGTAAAACTGCCACCTGCCTTCAGGTCGAGGGTTCCCTCGATGAGATTGCCACGAAAATACAGGGAGCCGCTGTACTGCAGTTCAGGCGAAAGTGCTCGCGACAACAGTGGATGCGAACTTTCTGACCGCTGGTATGTTGCGTGCTGATCAAAACGGAAACGCCAGAACGCCAGTTGTGCCGAGAGGCTGGCGCCCGAAACGGTTTGGGCTGCTCCTCCCGGGATACTGGTGGAGATGAGTGCATACCGGCCAGGGATATCTTCACCGTATGGTGTGCTCTGTAGTACCAGATAGCGATCTTCTCTGCGAATGAATCCACGCAAATCGACTTCCAGCTGCTGCAGCTGCACCCGCAGCCCGCCTTCCGCTATACTGACCTTGTCGAGATCAGGAGTGCGGTCACCGGACACGATGAGTCTCAGGGGACGGAACTCTGAGTGCAGGAAGGAGCGTATGCGTGGTGAAAAGGAAAGTCCGCCCCAGAGAGAGAGTGCACCGAGCGGGAGTTCAGCACCGGCGCCGAGACTTACTGCGGTCTGATCGTAACGATAATCGAGTGCTCCGAATCCTGAAAGGGTGACGGGTCCGAGCAGCAGATCAAGACGACCGCGCGCAGCGGTCTCGAGACCGTCCTCGCTGAGCGTTCCACCGCCCTTTTCCGCAGCGTAGCGTGCGGCATGTCCCTTCAGTGTGAGATGCGCCCACGGCAGAGCCGTCCGGTGATCAAGCTGCACATGGTACCGCGTCCAGTGATCAGTCAGATTGTATGCGGATGGGAGAGGCTGCTGTTCGTCGAGATCGCTGAGATCGTCCCGGAAACGGCGAACATCGGAAACTGCGTGCACGCGGATGCGTGTCGTCTGACTGCTGTCGTCGGTCCAGATGGCCGACAGTTCCGCTGTCGCGGTATATCTCTGACGATGGGTTTCCATCGTCGCGTTCACGAGGGGGGCTGTGATCGGATCGAAGGCTGTCGATGAGAAATCACCGATCCCTTTTTCTTCATACAGAAAACTATGACGGAGTGAGTCGTAGGTTCCGGCAATCCCGCCGTTGAGATATGTCAGTTCATCATTGTACCGCAGGGCGAGCGAGGCCGTGAGCAGGGAGCTTAGGCGCTCACGGTAACGAGCACGAAGGTTCCATGTTTCAACGAGTGTGTTTTCAAAGCGAGCGGCGTTCGTCCGCGCCGCGCCCCCGATGGTCATGCGCGTGCCTGCGATGAAAAGATTCCCAGACTCCGTGGGATTGAGCGTGAACATGGCGTCGGTAAAGAGATACTCATTGGCAGCTTCCGTATGCCGCAGTCGCGTCACGGGGCGCGGTGCGTCCCACTCTTTCTGCGCCACGGCCGCCGAAAACACATCTCCGGGGGCGCCATACCAGAAGCTCTGGTACTGCGGATGCACGGTGATCGTTGCCGCGTCCTCGATCGGCAGCATATCGGTCTGCGGAGCAGCAGATATGAAGTCGTCGAAGGGAAGCCCGTTCAGGCTTACACTTGCGTGGTGCGGCAGAGAGGAGGCGGAGAGAATGCCATGTGGCTGACCCAGGTTGCCCAGATCGGAAAGCAGCACATACGGATGAAATGAGGCGATGTCACTGAATCGCTGGTATGGCAGCAGTGTGAGCGAATCTTTTTCCCATTTCCAGGATGCGAAGGCCCGCAGGTCCGGCAAGGCGGGACGGACAGGAGCGTCAGCGCTGACTGAATCCGTCACAGACGATCGATTCACAGGTGCTCCTGGACGGATTTCCGTCCGTGCAGAATCCGTCGGGGCGCTTTCGATGTGGAGAGGTTCCGCAGAGACCGGGCCCCCGGCAGCGGGCGGCTGCGAAGCATTCTGCTGTGAGGAGCTGCGCGTCGTATCGACCTGCGCATGGAGCAGCATGGGGGCGAGTGCAAGGAGCATCGTCCAGCACAGCATGCGTGCGCGTGCGTTGTGCAAGGTCACAGTCCCCTCCGGCGCTGCCGCAGCCTGGCACGCAGTCTGTTGATATGCTTCAGGATGGATGGGCGGTACCATTCCATATCGAGGTACTGCTGCGTCGTCCCTCCGAACGCGCGCTTGAAATCGGATACTCCCGGGGTGTTTGCACCCATGAAATCAAAACGCGTATGTCCCGCGGCGATGGCCCGTGTGAGAAGGATGTGCAGCAGCCAGTGCGAACCCGCGGGGGCAAGTGGCGGATTGGAACCGGCAAGCCAGTCATAGAGGGTATCACCGTCACGCAGCAGCGCGCGTGTCGCGACGCATCGACCGTCGGATCGCTTCGCGGCGTACATTTGCACGATGCCCTCCCGGTTCAGGTCCGCCAGCCATCGCTGCATATCATTGACAGGGATAGGCGGCAGGATGCCGTGCCGATGGTAGCTTTCCCCGTAGCATTCTGCGAGCGTCTGCGGAGAGGGGTCGGGATCGACACGCAGATCGCTCTCTGATGCGCGACGTATCTTGCGGCGCAGGGACTGGCTGTATCCGTTCCAAAGTTCATCTTCACTATGCAGAGACAGGCAGCGGTTATGTCGTGTATGCATCAACCAGGGGCGCGCGCGGAATGCTGCCTGCACTTCCTCTGTCGGTGTGATACTCAGGGAGACGAAGTGACAGCGGCGTTCTACCGCGCGCAGCAGCATCGGAAGTGATTCCTGCCACAGACGTGTGTCGGTGTCCGTGAGTATGCCGGAATACAGTGTGACCGGGTGAGGGGGGGCGGCGTGCAGCATGCCCCGACGGCGAAGCAGAAGCGGAATGCCAGCAACCGGCGTGTCCCCGCGCAGGAGCACGACGGCCGTGGGATCCCTGTGGAAATGTGCCGCAAGCGTACGAAGCCACGCATCCGATGTGAAGACGGAGGCGTTCTGCGCAGATGCGTGCAGCTGCCGCCAGATGTCGTTCTGCTCCAGCAAGGAAATGGTGTGTACGCTGCAATCAGGCATGAATCCGTGTACTTCAGAGCGTCAGTTCGACGGTGTCTTCCGCGATGACGTAAGAGATGAAAAAGAGATATCGGGTTGCGATTCCCATCTGTGTGCCCACCGTTTCT
>CAJXSA010000189.1 GCA_913060595.1 uncultured Ignavibacteria bacterium | reverse complement strand
CCTCGATGAATGGATAGAACGGCATCATGAAGCTGCCGCCTTTGTAATTGAGCAGCCAGTCGACTTCCACCCCGCGCGTGAGTGTCCAGTACACGATGCCGTATGCCTTGAGATGGTCGCTCTGCTGGAGATCCATTTCGATGAGAATGTTCTGCTGCGCGCGCAGCGGCTGCACTGCCGCGGCGGCGAGAAGAAGGATCAGGACAAGGCGTTTCATCAGGATTCTCCCTTCCGAAGTTCGAGAATGCGTTCCCGCACCCGGGGAATGAACTGCGAGTACGGGTGGTCGTTGAGCAACTGCTGATACAGTTCGAGCGCGCGCGGGCTGTCACCGAGCTGCTGCTCGGCGAGCTGCGCAAGGTGGAACAGACCCCGGTCGCGGAGAAAACTCTCCGGCCGCTGTGCGAGGAAGCTGCCGTAACTCTCCGCGGCGGCGGCGACATTTCCGGTCCGCTGCTCGAGTTCAGCCTTTTTCAGCCACGCCAGGTCCACGATATCGTGCGAGGGAAACTCTGCGATGATATCCGCAGTGAGCGCCGCGGCCTCGGAATATTTTTTCTGGCGCTCGAGGAAAAGTGCGCGGGCGTAGCGCTGCAACGGCAGCTCGCCGGGCCTGGCGTACTGCGCGATCAGTGCGCTGAGATCCAGTGCATCGTTGGCGATGTCAGTGCCGACGTCGTCGATCAGCGGGTTCAGCAGCGTCGTCACCGTATCGAAACGTCCGGCGAAGAAGTAGGCCTCGGCAATTTTGAACTGCACCTGCCTGCGCGTGGCGTCCTCGACCTGCCGCGAAGGAAGCACCGCGTCGTACTGCGCGATGGCGGCCGAAAGATCCCCGCGTGCGACATAAATATCGCCGATGAGAATGTCCGCGTCTGCCTTTCCGAACACATTGCGCCGGGACTGGGAAATCTGTTTCAGGATGGCCAGCGCTCCGTCGGTGTCGCCGAAGCGGCGGAACTTGATCAGGCCGATCCGGTACATGCTCTCGCTGGCCATTGGCTGCCCGGGATATTTCTCGGCCACGTCCTCATACAGGCTGATCGCGCCCTGGTAGGACGATACCGACTCCGTGCTGGGGAAACTCGTGCCTTCAGGGGTCAGCGCCTCCGGGACCCCCTCCTTCTCGTACAACTCCTCGAGACTGCGCGCATGCTGAAACTCCGCCTGGGGCAGGAAAGACGCGCCGGGATGCTCATCCACGACGTCCTTGAACGCCCGCGCGGCCTCGCGGTACGCCCCGTCATTGAATGCGCGCGAGGCGAATTTGAGTATTTCCATGCCGCCGGCGTTTTTGATGCGGTCGATCGCGCGGTACACCTCGTAGGCGGCGGCGTAATCCTTCCGCTCCATGTACAGCCATGAGAGCAGGTATCGCAGCGACTCGTTTCCGGGATATTCATCCACCTGGACGCGGGCGCGGCGCACTGCGGCTTCGAGCGCTTCGGGGATCTCGGAGAACATTGAAAGCTGCTGCTGTATCTGGTAGAGGGACTGCGGCACGGTGCGCAGGTACCCGAGATACTCATCCATCGCCGTATCGAAATCCTGGCTCATCATGCTGGCGCGGGCAATTTCGAAGGCGAAGATCTGCGGTGACTGCAGCGCTTCGCGGCCGCGGCGCAGATAGCGAATCGCACGCGCATACTCCCGCGCATTCAGACACTGGTCGGCGATCATCGAGTACGCCTGCCCGTTCTTGCTGTGTATCGCAATGGCCTGCTCCCAGTCGGCGTCGGCACTGTCAAGCTCCCCCTTCTGCAGATACACGCCTCCGCGGTGAACCCAGAGCTGAAACTCACCCGTCTGCCGCTGCATCCGCGTGGTGAGAACGCGCAGCACGTCGTCGTAGCGTTTGAGTGCGGTGAGGGTGCGGCGAAGTCCCTCGAAATACGCACTGTTCTGCGGGTTCATGCGCGCGAGGTCTTCGTAATAGCGCAGCGCGTCTTCATAGCGTCCCGCCTGCTCGTAGGTCTGGGCAAGGCGCAGCGTATTGCGCTCGTCTGCCGCCTGCGCGGCGAGCGGGCGTGGGAGAGCGGCGATGATGAGGAACAGAAAAACGATGTATTTCATTGCAAAAGAGCCATGCGATCGTATGCGGCCAGTTGTATCCGTCAAGTATAGGAAGAAAAGCGGAGTCGACACAATGAGTACCCGCGAATTCACCCGCTGTCGGCAGGGCCGCCGTGGGCAGGCATTTTTTTGACTTCCCCCGGCACCCGGACGCCGTCCGGTGTGTTTTCAACATGGTACGGGGACCGCAACGTATGTTGCGCAGGCCGCGGGCTATGGTTAACTTGCTTGTTTGTATATGCGTAACGGAACAAACATACTGGCAGTGTTTGGATCCACGGGATCCATAGGCTGCAACACGCTGGAAGTGGTTCGCCGCCACCCGGAGCATTTCCGTGTGCGCTACCTGACCGGAAACAGCAACGCCGATCTGCTTATCGCGCAGGTGCGGGAATTTCGTCCTGCAGCGGTGGCCGTAACCGATCCTGCGGCAGAGTCGGCCGTGCGTGACGCCGTCGGAGATCAAACCGAGATTCTATCCGGAACCGACGCACTCACGCAGCTCGCCGGGCGTGACGATTACGATACGATGGTGAGCAGTCTCGTGGGATTCGCCGGGCTTCTCCCCACCGTCACCGCCATTCGCGCGGGAAAGAACATCGCACTGGCAAACAAGGAAACACTCGTGGTCGCGGGTGAAATCATCACCGGCCTGCTGAAAGAACGTGACGTGCACCTGCTGCCGATCGACAGCGAGCACAGCGCCATCCTGCAGTGCATCGTGGGTGAACCGGGACACAGTGTTGCACGCATCGTGCTCACCGCAAGCGGCGGACCGTTCCGCGGGCGCACCGCGGGCGAAATCGCAGACGTCACCCCCGCGGCGGCCCTGCAGCATCCGAACTGGAGCATGGGCAGCAAGATCACCATCGATTCCGCCACACTGATGAACAAGGGACTGGAAGTGATCGAGGCGCACTGGCTGTTCGGCGTCGACGCCTCCGCTATCGACGTGGTCGTCCATCCGCAGAGCATCATCCACTCGATGGTGGAGTTCAGCGACGGATCGGTCAAAGCGCAGCTGGGCGTTCCCGACATGAAAATTCCCATTCACTACGCGCTGACCTGGCCCGACCGCATTGCAGCGGATTACGAACGACTCAACCTCGCGGATGTCGGCACCCTGACCTTCGAACAGCCCGACCTGGAGACCTTCTCCTGCCTGCGACTGGCATATCAGGCGCTTGAAGAAGGCGGCACGGCGCCGGCCTGCCTGAACGCAGCCAATGAAGTTGCCGTCGCGGCCTTCCTGCGCGGCGATCTTTCCTTCCCCGGCATCGCGCAGCTCATCGACGACAGCCTGCAGCATGTCCCGACGCTGCCGGCGGAGGAAATCGACAGTGTCGTCGACATCGACCGCCAGGCGCGCGAGCACGCGGCAGCGTCGCTGACACGCTTGAAAACATTGACATAATCGACCGATATACAGAGAGAACATGGACGCACTCGGAAGCATATTCAGCCAGATATTTTATTTCGTCATCATCATCGGTGTGCTCGTGCTCATTCACGAGCTCGGCCATTTCCTCGCAGCAAAAGCCTTCGGCATGCGTGTCGAGCGCTTCTCCATCGGTTTCCCGCCGCGCGCCTTCGGCAAGCAGATCGGGGAAACCGATTACTGCATCTCCTGGCTGCCGATCGGCGGCTACGTGAAGATCTCAGGCATGATCGACGAAAGCATGGATACAGAGCACCTCGAATCGGAACCGGAGCCATGGGAATTCCGGGCCAAGCCGGTATGGCAGCGTATCATCGTCATCACCGCCGGCGTCATCATGAACGTGCTCCTCGCCATCGCGATTTTCTGGGGACTGAATCTCGCGCAGGGCGTGCAGCACCACAAAATCACCACCATCGGCTACGTGCAGGAAAACAGCGTGGCGGCGGAATACGGCCTGGCTGCCGACGACCGCATCCTGCGCATCAATGGCGAGGAAGTCGGGACCTGGGAAGCCATCCGCGAAGGCGTCGTGTACTCGCAGCTTTCCGGTGATCTCACCATAACCGTCGAGCGCGCCGGTGCGACGCAGGATGTTTTCATCCCGAAAAATGAACTCGAAGGACTGGGCAGCGGCGATTTCGGCATCAGCGCCGCCGGCGCGGAGACCTTCATCGGGGCCGTCGAACCCGGCCTTCCCGCCTCACGCGTGGGACTGCAGCAGGGCGATATTTTTGTCACCATCAACGATGTGCCGATTCACACGCCCGCCGACGTCGTGCGTCTCGTGAGTGCAAGTCCCCAGGACCCGGTGCGCGTGGTGTGGCTGCGTGACGGCAAGCGCATGCAGTCCGAGGTGACCCCGACCGACAACGGCAAAATCGGCATCATGCCCATCGCCCGCATTCCGGGTGAAGTGGAGACCGTGCGCTACGGCGTGTTCGAGGCGCTCACCGTCGGAGTAAAGGGACTGGTGCGCGTCACCGACATTTTCCTCACCAACATCTGGCATATCATCATCGGTGAAGCGAGCTTCAAGCAAAGCATCGGCGGACCTGTGAAAATCGCGGAGATGGCGGCACAATCCGCCGAAGCCGGGATTTACAGTTTCCTGAGCCTCATGGCCCTGCTCAGCATCAGCCTCGCCATCATCAACATTTTCCCCATCCCCGCGCTCGACGGCGGACACCTCATCTTCCTGATATTCGAAGGACTGTTCCGCCGCGAGGTCCCCAACAAAATTAAAATCGCGCTGCAGCAGGCCGGCATGGTGCTCCTGCTCGCACTGATGATCTTCGTGATCTACAACGATATCTTCTGAGGCTGCCCGTCAGGACAGCGCTGCCGGCGCTCATGCGCGGGCAGGAAATGAAATGACCGCCCGTGGGCGGTCATTTCGCGTTTGGATGTCACCGTCTGTTATTCTTTGTCGCTGACATTCTTCAGGTAATGCGACAGCGCCATGAAACCGCCCACGATCTGCTCATTGCGGATCCGCACGCCGTCCGGCACGTTGAGTTCCTGCGGTGTGAAATTCCACACTGCAATAACACCGGCCTTGACGGCGATGTCGGTCAGTTCCTGCGCCGCAGCCTTCGGAACGGTGAGGATGATGAGCTTGATTGCGTGTTTCTGAATCATCGAAGCGAGCCGGAAAATCGACACGACTTCATGCGTCCCTATCATGCTGCCGATGCGCTCGGGATCGTTGTCGAGCACGCCGACGATTTTCAAGCCGTATTGCTCGAACCCGACATAGGTCGCAAGAGCGGTACCCAGGTGCCCGGCACCGACGACGAGCGCCTCGGTGATGTCCTGCAGGCCGAGAAACTCTTCGATGCGAAGACGCAGCGTGGAGATGCTGTAGCCCTGGTTCTGCTTCCCGCGGATCTGCAGATCCGCCATGTCCTTGCGCACCAGCGTCTCGTTGATGTCAAGAATCTCGGAAAGTTCACGGGAGGAAATGTACTCCCTGCCTACCCCTTCATATGCGCTGAGAATTTGGTGATATCGGGGAAGACGGCGAAAGGCGGCTTTGGATATTCTGTCCATACCGGTATTCCTGTGCTGCAGTGGGGAAAGCGCGGGACGCTGTACGCGAAATGCTGCCGATTCCGTATCGATCCGCTGCTTCGACGTCCCTGTGCGAAAACATATGCCAACATTTTCACGAAAAAATAGTCTGTATCGTGATGGAATACAAGTGTGCCTCCCCCCGGGGACGAAAAGAACACCGCAGCGATGTCAGCGCGGCAGAACGGGACCGAGCGCCGGATGCAGCTCGAAGCGTGCAGGGGCTGAGGTCAGCGGCACGCCGGGAACGGTCAGCTCGCCGTCGCGCACGGCGCGCACGGTGGTGTGGAACACCATGCGTCCGCCTTCGATGAGCACGGCATCGTACCATGCGCCGCTGCGTATTCGAAACCGCTGCAGTCTGCGTGGAGTGACGCTGACGGTGATCTGACCGGGGAACGCGGACAGGCTGTCGCGCTCCATGAGAGGTTGGTATCGAAGGCCGACAGACCAGCTTCCCGGCAGATCCACCACGGGCTCGAACCAGCCCGCCCGCGCGTTGCGGCTTCCCGACTGGCGCTGCACAGGGTCGCCCTGTCCCTCCCCGCTGAATGCGGGCCAGCTGCGGTCCGTGCGGTACCGTGACAGGTCGACCAGGGCTTCCATCGGGGTCCACCTGTAGCTGCCGTCCGTGTCGTGGCCGCGCTCATCCCAGAGAAATGTGATGCCGGCGTGGCGGCTGTCCGCCGCGCGCATCGAGGACCAGAGCTGACGGAAACCCACGACGGAATCACGTGCACCGCTGATCACGCGCAGGTATGGCAGCGCCCGCAAATCCTCGCGCTGCAGGCGCAGTGCATAATCCAGCCGCTCAAACACGGGCGTGCCGTCGTCGAGCAGCGGTCGACGTTCAGGACTCCCCCACAGCGCATCGAAATGCAGAAACGCGTTCCGGCTCTGCGGCGCGTCCGCAAGGTCCCGCGCGCCGTAATCGAGTCGCGGGATGAGTGCGAGCGCGGCAGCAGTGGGAATGCCGTCGTCGAATATCGAGAAGGCCGAACCGGATCCTCCCATCGAGGCGCCGCTCACGATGACGCGCGCGGGATCGACGGGGAGCCTGCGCAGAGCCCACTGCAGTGTCCATGCCACGCGCCGCGCCGTGTACGGATGCACCCGTGTCATCGGTGCAGGACGCAGTCGCGCATCCCCCAGGACGAGAGCGCTGTCGTAGCCGAGCCAGAACGAATTGGACGCCGCGCCGGGGAGCGCATCCTCCAGCGCCAGCACGTATTCCTGCGGATTGCCGGAACCGAGTGTCTGGTGGATGAAGCTTCCGCCGCGTCCGTGAAGGCGAAGCAGCAGCGGATGCGTGCGCGCCCTGCCGTTTTTCCGCAGGGCGAAGTGAAAGGGCTGCATGGGCAGGTTCGTCATCGCCGGACTTCCCGGCAGCGCGCGGCTGCTGCCCCAGTGCACGAAAACATCCACGCCGCCTCCCGCGACGGTGTAGCGTCCCTGGTGCACCGGGGATGGCGTCGCGACATATTCACGCACGCCCTCCGCGGTGATGTTTCGCCCCGATCGCAGCTGCCGCACTTCTCCTTTCGACCCGGTGGCGGTCACCGCGTAATGCCAGGTGCCGCGCGCCCCCCCGGTGACGACATAATATTCGTCGGTGAAGTCAAGCGCCCCGCCCGGTCCGGGCAGGCGAAAATAGCAGGGCAGTCCGAGAACGTGTGAGAGCCGCGCATCATAGGCCTGCCCGGGCGCGACCTCGAATCGCTCCTCGGCCTGCTGCAGTGCGAGCGCCGTGCGCAGGGGACGGCGTGAGCGATA
>CAJXSA010000188.1 GCA_913060595.1 uncultured Ignavibacteria bacterium | reverse complement strand
CCGGCGTGGCGTGTTTCCACGGTCACCTCATCGGTCACCATGAACACGGAGTAAAAACCGACGCCGAACTGTCCGATGAGTTCGCTGCCGTCGAGCTTCTTTTCTCCTTCGCTGACCTGGGACAGGAAGTCCAGCGTACCGGAACTGGCGACCGTCCCGATGCGCTCGATCAGGTCCTCTCGCGTCATGCCGATGCCACTGTCCTCTATCGTGAGCGCATGGTTTTTTTCATCGATTTCAATGCGAATGCAAAGCTCGGCGTCCGGCTGATGCACCGCGGCATTGGTCACCTGCAGGAAACGCACCTTGTTGAGCGCATCCGAAGCATTCGAAACCAGCTCACGGAGAAACACTTCCGGGTGTTTGTACAGCGAGTGAATAATCAGATGGAGCAGCTGCTTCATCTCTGCCTTGTATTCGAACTGCTCCGCTGCCTGCGTCTGTTCTGCCATGGGGAAATCTCCTGTTCATGTATTTGTCAAATGCATCTTTAAAATTAGCGCGGAAACCCTATTGCGTTCAATAGCAATCTCGCGCCCACACCGATTTTCGCATGAAGAGCACACGTCGAAGCGCGCTGGAATCATCCCCGTGCCGGTCATGTTACACTGACATGGCCGATACTGGATACAAATCATACTCATCATCCATGCAGGCCATCAATACGACACACACATTTCTCAATCTGTTTTCTGAGGAGTTTATCAATGCTTACTGTAGGTGACACGTTCCCCGCATATTCGCTTCACGCCACCGTCAGCCGCGAGCCCGGCAAGGAATTCGCGGAGATCACGGACAAGACGAACGCGGGCAACTGGCAGGTCATTTTCTTCTGGCCCGAGGACTTCACGTTCGTCTGTCCGACGGAAATTGCCGCGTTCGGCAGGGCAAACTCGGAGTTTGAAAAGCGGAACGCAAAGCTGCTCGGCGGAAGCACCGACAGTCGCTGGGTGCACCTCGCATGGCGCGAGAATCATCCCGACCTGAGGGATCTTCCTTTTCCGATGCTCGCGGACGTGAAACACGAACTGTGTTCATCACTGGGGATTCTGGAAAAAAACAATGGCGTGGCGCTGCGTGCGACCTTTATCGTTGATCCCGAAGGCATCATTCGCTGGGTGTCAGTGAACGATTTGACCACCGGACGCAGTGTCGAAGAAACACTTCGCGTGCTCGAAGCGCTGCAGACCGAAAAGCTGACGCCGTGCGGCTGGACGCCGGGAGAGGACACACTGAACTGATCGCAGCGAATCGAAAACAATGCGTTCATACAGAACGACCCTCCGTGATACGGAGGGTCGTTTCGTTTTCAGTACCGGCATCGCGAGGCATCATTCCTCATCGACGAGTCCCTGCTTGAAACGGGAGCCCCGGGTGATCGGATCCCGCGAGTAGCCAAGGGCTTTCCAGTCGAGTCGGCGCTCCCCTTTTCTGCCGTGGCAGTTCGTGCAGTGCAATGCGTCTTCGGCAGGCGCGACCATGTGGTTGATCGGCCAGTACATTTCTGTTTCCACGAAGCCGACCGACCCGGAGTACGGCAGTCCGGTTTCCTTCATGCCGATGCGTGATGCAGAATCCCAGTCGAACGTTTTCCAGTACCCGTCCTTTCCGAACAGGTGCGGAGTGATGAGGTGCCTGTGTTCCGTGTCGTATGGCTGTTTGCCCCGCATAACTTTGAACGGCGCGATGCGTGCGTCGGGATCACTGATTCCGCCGGAAATGGTGTTGAGGCGCACGGGGCGGGCGGGATCGATTTTGTCACCCATCATATAATACGCGGCACTGCCGTCTGACCAGACATAGGTGGGAATGACGTTTTTCTCCCAGACGAACGCACCCTTTTTCCTGTTGTAGATCTCACGTCCCTGCGCATCTGTCTCCGTGTCACGATCCTCTCCCGCTTTCGACCAGTCCCACCATGTTTTCGTCGCTTCCTCTCGGGCGAACGTGGGGACATGGCAGCTCTCACAGGCCAGCGTCCTGACGTGATCGTTCAGAATGCTTTTCTCGTGAACCTCCGTGTCATGGCAGTCCAGGCATGAAATATGATTCGTGTTTTCCGCCTTGGAACCATGTCCGGCGCCGGCGATGCTGTGGGCATCCGTCGTGTGACATTCGGTACAGGTGAAATCCAGTCCGCCCATATGCACATCGAGTTCTCTCGAGGGTTGGTACATGCTGTCGTCGAGATCCCCGTGCTTGACACCGCTGCCGCCCCCGCCGTCGAAATGACAGACACCGCAATTGCGCCGCGTGGAAGCACCGACGCTCTGCGCGACGGGAACCAGATCCACGCCGTCGACCGGCATGCCCGCGCCGGTCGCTTCCTTTGCATACGTTCCGGTGTGTTCGTGGCAAACCAGGCAGTCAATGTTGTTCGGATCGCTGTGGTCGAAGGTATCGTCTTTCCATCCGTAACTGATATGGCAGCTGGTGCAGCGCGGCCAGTTCGACGGCACGGAGATACAAAAATTATTGATGAAGTTCTGCTTGCCGAGCTGTATGACGCCGCGCTCGTCACCGGCGTCGAATTCCGGTCCCAGCCATTTCCAGTGACGGGTTTCCATGACCTCTGTGCCCGCGTCCTCGTGACACATCAGGCAGGTTTCCGTCACTTCCTGTGGAGTTTCGAACGGGCCCTCGATGTAGTCCGCATGGTCCTGTGCGGAAACCGACCCGGTCCAGAGAAGGAGCAACAGCGAGATTGAAAAGATTTTCATGGTACATCCTTTTGCATGTGCTGACGATGGACGGGTTATGAGCGGTGGGCTTGAATAAGGTAGGACATTCATGTCATTGACCTCAAGCCCGTATTCAGCTCTTCTACTCCGTCATTTGTCTGATGCATCATGTACTGCAACGGTGCGACCGTCGGAGAAACGGTGCGGGCGTCACGTGGACGCCCGCATACGGGAAAAAATGAAATTGTACACGCGATCTATACGATGACAACGCTGTCGTCACTGCCGAATTCGTTGGGGCGGTATTCGTCCGCCTCCCAGTCGTTCTCCCAGCGGCTGCCATCGACGAGATAACGATAACGGTATGAACGTCCCGCATCGAGGCTGAGTGACACGTAGTGGCTGCCGTCCTTTTTCATCCGCATCGGATGCGCATCCGGAAGCCAGTCATTGAATTCGCCACAGAGGGCGACGCTCTCCGCCTTCACGTCGGCGGGAAGGTAAAAGGTCACACGGCACGAACGGCCGGTCCTTGTATAGCTCTTCTTGGGCATGACTCCTTTGCCTGCTGCGTTTGTTGAACTGTGTGAGACACTATGCGCAAAATACAACTCTGCGCGGGAAAAATCATCCCGCTACATCCACCGGCGTCGCCGGAAAAAGATGAACATGGCAATGGCGACCAGCAGCATGACGGCAAGGACAAGAGGGTACCCCCACGCATACCGAAGCTCCGGCATGTATTCGAAGTTCATTCCGTAAATGCCGGCGATGAACGTCAGCGGAATGAATACCGTCGCGATGATGGTGAGCACCTTCATAACCTCATTCATCCGGTTGCTTTCATGTGTCATGTACAGTTCAATCAGGCCGGAAACCGTCTCGCGGTCGCTTTCTATCATGTCCAGCACTTGGTTGAGATGGTCCTGCACGTCGTGCAGAAACATCGTGATGTCCGATCCGATCATCGGAAGCTCATCGCGCTGCAGCTGCATGACGACGTCGCGCAGGGGGAGCACTGCCCGGCGAAGCTGCAGCAGGCGGCGGCGCTGCACGTGCAGCTGTCCGATGGTTTCACGCGTCGGATCGGAGAGCACTGCTTCTTCGAGCTCCTCGAGTTTTTCGTCCATGGCCTCCAGCGTGAGCACGTAGTGATCGACCACCGAATCGATGAGCGTGTAGAGAAGGTAATCTGCTCCCCGCGCCCGGAAGCGACCGTTGGCAGCGCCGATGCGTTCGCGGTTGGGGCGAAAGATATCCTGTGCCCCCGCGCTGAAAGACAGCACGAGATTCTGTGCGAGCACCAGGGCGATGTTTTCTTCTTCGAGCGCCCCTTCCTCCCCTTCCCGGAAATGGTGGAGGATGACGACCAGGTAGTGTTCGAATTCTTCAAGCTTCGGTCGATGTGCGGTGTTCGTGATATCCTCGAGTGTCAGGGCGTGCAGGGCAAACGCCTCGCCAACCTTCTGCAGCGTATCCACATCGTGTATGCCTTCGACACGCAGCCAGTGCACGCCTTCCTTTCGCGTGATATCCGTGAGCTGCGTGGTCAGGATACCGTCTTCAGCGACTGCGTCCGGCGTGTACCGCAGATAATGCAGTTCAGCGGCGTCCTCTCGCGCGTCCCCGGTATAGACAATGGTTCCGGGCGGAAGTCCCGCCGCTTTCTGTTTCCGTTTCCGTCGGACGGGACGCAGTATTTTCCGGGCCATATGGCACTCCGATGATAATCATACATGCGTGCGTCCGTGGCATTTTCCGCGGACGCGCGAAGCGCTGTAGTTTCCGTTCACTACATTATTACGTAAATTGTTTTTGAAAGAAAACCATTGCGCATGGAAAGCGCAGTGTCCCGTTTCTTCCACGCACACCGGAGGTGCGATCGACATCGTGACGTCGACAACGGCGCAACACGCGTTTCATCTCACGCGACCGCTGGCCTTTTTTGACCTTGAGACCACGGGCGTCAACACCCGGAGCGACCGCATCGTCGAGATCGCAGTGCTGAAGTACCCCCCGCGCGGCAGCGTCCGCACTTTCGAATACCGCATCAATCCTGAAATCCCCATCCCGGCAGAAGCCACGCGCATACACGGCATCCATGATCAGGATGTCGCGCTCGCCCCCACGTTCGCACAGGTCGCGGACCGGCTGATCGCCTTTCTCGAGGGCTGTGATCTCGCCGGCTTCAATGTCCGTCGCTACGACCTTCCCCTGCTGCAGCAGGAGCTGCAGCGCTGCGGGAAATCACTGCCGATGGATGACCGTCACGTCATCGACGTGCAGAGCATCTTCCATATGAAAGAACCGCGAGACCTGTCGGCGGCGCTCCGTTTCTACTGCAGCCGCGAACACACCGGCGCCCACGGAGCCATGGCGGATGTGCAGGCCACCGCGGATATTCTCGCCGCGCAGCTGCAGCGTTATGCCGATCTGCCGCAGGAAATACCCGCGCTCGAAGACAGCGTGCATCCGAAGGATCCGTCGTGGGTCGATGCGGACGGCAAACTTGTGTGGGAAGGAAATAATGTTATTATAGCCTTTGGCAAATACCGTGGTACATCTTTGAAACAACTGACACACCGTGATCGCGACTATCTCCAGTGGATACTTGACGGAGGCTTTGATACGTCGACGAAGACGGTGATTCGCAAGGCGCTCGACGGAGAGTTTCCGGAAAGACCGCCAGCCTGATTCCAGCAAGAGAACGGATAATGTGACACACTGTCACTCTCACCCACGTCTCACTTCAAGGAGGAACGACTATGGCCAAGAAACCAGCAGCGAAGAAACCAGCTGCGAAGAAAGCAGTCAAGAAGGCTGCGCCGAAGAAAAAGGCTGCGCCGAAGAAAAAGGCTGTCGCCAAGAAGAAAGCGCCTGTGAAGAAGGCCGCCGCAAAGAAGGCCACGGCGAAGAAGGCTGTTGCCAAGAAGAAAGCGCCTGTGAAGAAGGCTGCCGCGAAGAAGGCCACGGCGAAGAAGGCCGTCGCCAAGAAGAAAGCGCCTGTGAAGAAGGCTGCCGCAAAGAAGACGACCGCGAAGAAGGCTGTCGCCAAGAAGAAGGCACCCGCCAAGAAAGCAGCTGCGAAGAAGGCAAAGAAATCTGCGCCTAGGCGCCCCACGCCATCCAGGGCAGCCGCGGAGGTGTGGGGCATCAAGTCCTGCGGCTCCACTCGCAAAGCGATGAAACTCCTTGACGGAGAGAAAGTCTCCTACACGTTCAAGGATTTCAAAATAGAGTCCCCCTCGAAGTCCCTGCTGCGCGATGCGCTCAAGGGAATGGACGGGTACAGGAAGGCCTTCAACACCTCCGGCGCCTCCTACAAGGACGGCAACTGGAAGGACAAGGTGGATGGCATGAACAAGGAGCAGGTGATTGACGCTTTTCTCGCCGACCCGATGCTGATCAAGCGTCCCGTCGTCAGAGGCAGGAAAGGAATACACATCGGCTTCGACGAGGATGCCATCAAGAAGGTCACCAGGTAGTACTGCCAGGCATCGATTAAAAACCGGAGATTATGTCTCCGGTTTTTTTATTCCTGCAGACCGATGGCGATCGTCAGACGATTGGGCACGCAGGTGATGCGCTGTCCCGGCGTGATGATGGGAGGATGCGCGCAGCAGGTGCCGTGCGCGCAGGAGGACGAGCGCACGGCGAGACGCTTGCCATGCACTTCGACTTTCAAGGATCCGCCGTCATGGCCTTCCACATCGATTACCGCATTCTCATACAGCGGAATGGCCTGCAGAAGACGGTTGTCACGATACACTTCCGCCGTGCGGCTGAAGGCGGGAATCCGGTTGACATAGCGAAGAAGTACGGGATCACTCTGCAGCTCGCCGAGCCGCAGCTGCTGCTCCATTTCCGCCAGGGCCGCGTAGAGCAATGACGCGCCGTCGTGGATATCACGGCGACTGCTGCCCTCGAACAGCACGATGCCACCCGGGAAGGTTCCGGAAAGACTGCTGTGACGCAGGCGCAGAAAGCGTTCTCCGAAATGTTCCGCGAGCAGCTCATCGGCCAGGGCCTCAGCCTTGTCGACATTCTCTGTCAATATGGAAACGTCAATCAGCGTTGGCGTGATATTCTTCCGGATCATCTCCGGGGCGGACTTCCGCGCCGAGTCTTTTACCTGGCGAAATCCGAGTTTGAAGAATTCTCTTCTGTCCATCAGGGTCTCCCGTTCAATTTCTGCATGTGATACAGAAGGAGGCTCCCACCCTGCCGCCGTCGGGTGCGTACCACTGTCCGTGCAGCTCGTAATTCCCGTCATCTCCCTGGTGCCAGATCACGAGCAGCAGGCCGTCGTCGAGCATGGCGAGCTTCGGCATTTTTCGCGGTATGCGGTCGTCGCGCGTGTTCACTTTCTCGTTCTCTCCTATCGGCGTGCCGTCGCGCGTGAGACGCTGCAGGTAAACATCCCCCTGCTGATTGTTTTCCGTGTTGCGGTAATCCTCCCAGCAGGCGACCACGCGCTCCTCTCCGTCGCTGTCAAGCACGACGAGGCGCTGCCACCGATCGGTGCTGTCGTCGTTGATGCGCAGCGCGGGAGCGAAACTTCCCGTGCGCAGATCCGCGCGCCGCAGGTAGATATTGCTGTGACCTTCGCGGTAGTCTTTCCAGGCGAACAGCGCGCTGTCCGGCGGTAGCGCCAGCGCCGCCGCGAGAGGGGTCATCGCC
>CAJXSA010000187.1 GCA_913060595.1 uncultured Ignavibacteria bacterium | reverse complement strand
TGAAATCGGCGCCATGAACATCATTGTCCTCATCGACGACGAACTGATCACGCCGCCGCTGGACCAGGGATCCATTCTCCCGGGCATTACACGTGACTCCGTGCTGCACCTGGCCCGTCACTGGGGCATGAAGGTCTCCGAGCGCGGCATTTCCATCGATGAGATCATGGACGCGCACCGATCCGGGAAACTGCAGGAAGCCTTCGGTACCGGCACCGCCGCCGTGATTTCCCCTGTCGGTGAACTGGTGTACCGCGGTGAGTCGATCACGATCAACAACAACGTCATCGGTCCCGTCGCGCAGAAATTCTACGACACCATCACCGGCATACAGTACGGCGAGCTCGACGATCCCTTCGGATGGATCGAGCATTTCGAAATCGGCGAAGAAGTGACCGCCTGATCTTCCGCGCAACCGCTTTTCGACGCCCCGCCTGCCACGCAGAGCGGGGCGTTTCTTTTCCTCTGGGGACTGCTGGTTTTTCTGGGCGTTCTGCTGGCGTTTTACGCGCTTCGCTGACCTGTCGCGTCGTCATTTCTGCGCGAGGACCGCGTCCCGCAATGCCTGCATCACCTCGGTGGCCTTTCCTTCGAGATAAATATCTGTCACGCGGGGGGTGTGCAGCGAGGGCGCTGTATTGATCTCGATAACCGCGGCGCCGTGCCGTTTTGCACTTTCCGGTACGAGATTCGCCGGCATGACTTCGCCCGTTGTGCCGACGAGCAGAAGGACATCCGCGCGCTCCGCTTCGAGGAAAGACGCCGCCCGCGCCTTCTCCGGTATCATCTCCCCGAAAAAAACGAAATCAGGTTTGTACATGCCCCCGCAGGAGCACAGCGGTGGCAGCTGCGTGAGATCGACCGCACGCGCCGGGACGCGCTGCCCGCATCGCAGGCAGAGCAGCACCTGTGAATTGCCGTGAAATTCGTGCACGACGCGGCTGCCCGCTTCCTGGTGCAGATTGTCGATGTTCTGCGTGATCACCGCGCGGAGCCGCCCGTGCGCTTCGAGATCCGCCAGCGCGCGATGCGCGGCGTTGGGCTTCGCGCCGGTGAAAAAATCGTAGAAGATTTCCCGGATGACCCGCCAGGCTTCGCCGGCATGGCTGTGAAAGTAATCGATTTCCAGGCAGCGGGGGTCGTAGCGCTTCCACAGTCCCTCCTCGCCGCGGAACGCCGGGATGCCGCTTTCAACGGATATTCCGGCCCCGGTGAAGGCGATGACATGACCGGCATTCCGGATCAGGGCGACGGCGCGGTCGAGAGGATTCTCATGCGGTGTCAGCATGGTGATACCTATGGAAGATCCGGATCCGCGTGCAGGGCACGCAGCACGGCACTGCGGTAATTGCGTCCGATGGTCAGCTCGTGGCTGCCGATCTCCACGCTGTGCGAGGTGAAGGCGTCGATATGGGCGAGGGCGGCGATGCAGCCGCGATGGATGCGCAGGAAACGTCCGGAGGGAAGAAGCTCTTCGAGTGCGCTCATCGAGAGGCGCGCGGTGACGCTGCCTTCTTTCGTGCGCACGCGCACGTAATCTTTCAGGCTCTCTGCGTAAAGGATCGCATCGAAAGGAATCTTGTGCGTTTTACGATCGGCACGGAGCAGGAGGAAACGCTCGCCGCCCGCATCCTGCACTGGCAGCGCCGTTTCGTGCCGCGGACGCTGTCCGTGGTACTTCTCGACGGCGCGCAGAAAACGCTCGAAGGAAACCGGCTTGAGAAGGTAGTCGGTGACGTCGAGTTCATACCCCTCGACGGCGTAGTCACGGTGCGCGGTGGTGATGATCACCGCCGGCGGATGCCGCAGGGAGCGGAGCAGTCCGATGCCGCTGAGTCCGGGCATCTCGATATCGAGGAAGAGCAGGTCCACGTCGCCTCGCTGCAGCGCGCCGAACGCGTCGTCCGCAGATCCGCAGCGGGAGACGAGTTCCAGCGTATCGACGCGTGCGATATGCGCGGCGAGCACTTCGATCGCCAGGGGTTCGTCGTCGACAACCATACAGCGGGTACGCATCATCAGTCCGAAGCGGTGAATGTCAGAAATGATATGGAGAGACGAACGTCATAGACGCCATCACGGATCTCCGCGGAAAAACTGCTGCGCCCGGCGTAATGCAGGCGCAGGCGTTCCTGCACGTTGCGCAGTCCGATCCCGCCACTGTCGTTCTCGGTTACGGTCGCGGGCTCCGCGCCGCCGGCGGGAAGACTGTTCCGCGCCGTGAAGAGAATGTCCGAAGATGTGGAGGAAAGTGCAAGCTCCACCCAGGCTCCCTCGCCGCTGCGGGACACCCCGTGCTTGAAGCAGTTTTCCACCAGCGGCAGGAGAAGCAGCGGGATGATGCGCTGCGGAACCTGCAGGTCGCTCCGCCAGTCGATGCGCACGCCGGGTCCGTGCCGCATGCGTTCGAGATCGAGGTAATGCGTGAGAAGCGTGGCTTCGCGTTCGACAGGGACGGTGTCGGCGCGGCTCTCGTACAGCATGTAGTCCAGCAGCTCCGACAGTTTCAGCACGACTTCCGGCGCCCGGTCGGATTTCTGCAGCGTGAGCGCGTACAGGTTGTTGAGCGTGTTGAAAAGAAAGTGCGGGTGCACCTGCGAGCGCAGCATGGCCAGTTCTGCGGTCAGCCGCTCCTGCCGCAGCCGCTGCGTGCGACGGTCGGACGCGTACCAGTGCCGAAGAAGGGACAGCACGGACGCCATGAGCGTGACGACGTACACCCCGGTGGAGAGCAGGACGATATCAATCGCATTCCGGGGCGGCTCATAGCCCGCAAGATGCGGGATCGGCACGGCATCGAGCAGAAGGAGGAGGGATAGCAGCATCTCGACGAAAAAAATGCCGAGCACGGTGTAGGCGACGTAGAAAAAAACGCGCCCGTAGCGGCGGGGAAGCAGGGCGCGGGGTATGGTGATTCCGGTGGTCACATACACCGCGGCGACGTACACAGGCAGGGTGTACAGGAGCACAAAAAGCGCGGCCTCACCGCTTTCGAGCAGGCGCGCGTAGAACAGGTAGGAGATGCCCATGGCCGCGAGCCAGAACAAGAGGTGCAGTCCGATGCGAAGGAGAAGCGCCGTCACACCGCGGTCCGCCGTGTCCGTATGTATCGACCGGTCATGCATCGTGGTCAATCTACCGTTTGCGGATGCAGCTGGGGAAGTATTGCGACAGGCGGCGCGATTTCGTCGACGAAGGCCCGCCGCGCTGCGCCCGAACGCCCGTCATCGCCAGGTCTCTGCGCCCGATCTGCAGTTTTGCGTCTCCCGGCGCAATTCTTCCACACGGCGCATGCGATGCGGTACTTTGCCGGCAGATGTACCACTGGTCGGAGGACATATGTCCACGATACCGCAGACACTGGTAAGCAATCCACTCTATGCACCATCATTCAAGGAGAGCGCCATGGGAAGCTTCATCGCAAACGGGGGACCGTTCATGTATCTGATTCTGCTCATCGGGGCCGCTGTCGTTCTGCTCACTGCCTGGCGTGCGCGCCGCAGTTTATCGGGACAGCCCGCGCAGCCCGCACAGATCAACACCGTGCTGTACCTCGGGATCACCGCATTGCTGCTCGGGATCATCGCACAGCTCACCGGACTCTATTCCGCTGCGACGGCCATACTGAAAGCAACGGCGATTTCGCCTTCCATCGTGGCGGAGGGGATACTGATATCATTCAATACGACGCTGCTGGGATTCTACATCCTGGTCATCGCCGCCCTGCTCTGGCTGCTTCTCCGCGCCATCACGCATCGGCGCGGCGGAGAGGCGCAGGCCTGAATGCGTGCGTGGCGCTCAGCGCCGTGATCAGCGAACGACGCACACGCGGCGCGTGCGCAGCTGGCTCCCGCTCTGCAGTCGCAGCAGGTACAGTCCGGGCTGCAGTCCCTGTACGTCGATCCATGCAGCCGATGCGGCGCCGGTGTACACGCGCTGTCCGAGCGCGTTGAACAGTTCCACGCGGGCATCGGGACCGGCGTTGCTGCGCAGCTGCAGCACGTCGCGCACCGGCTGCGGATAGATGTCAAGAGTAAGGTCCCCGGCAGCGGGCGCAGTGCCCGCCGCGAGCACGGTGCCGTCGATGTCCACGTACTGGTTGACCGGCACGTCCGTCAGCGTGCTGTGCGCGAAGGGCTGCCGCGGCCAGCGCACGACGATGCTGTCGACCACCGGACTCTGTCCGAGGCCGAAGAGCAGCTCCAGCGGCTGCTGACCGGAAAAATGTCCGCGTCCCGCCTGCACCTCGCGCATCTGTCGCACGCCGCCGGCGTAGACGAACACGCGCGCGCCCACAGCCGTGCGGTTCACGCCCGCGGGACCGGTGAGCTGCACGCCGATCCAGTTGTTCTGATTCCCGATGCGGTTCTCGAGAAAGACCAGGTCGGCGCGGTCGGTGTTGCCCTGTGCGGAGAAGTGGTTCGAGTTCATCACCAGGTCGTAGTCGCCGTCGCGGTCGTAATCCAGCGCCTCGAGCGAATGCGGACTGCGGATTTTCCCGACCAGGCCGAGTTCCGGCGTGATATCGTAGAACTGGTGATCCGCGCCCTGCAAGTAGAAGAATGGGCGGTCGGTGGCGTCGAGGTATTCGCACTCGGTGATGACGATGTCGGCGAGCATGTCGTTATTCATGTCCAGCCACTGGGCGTCCATGTTGCCGAGGTGATAGGACTGCGGGTCGCTGCGATGCAGGCGGCCGAGTTCCTGCACGAGGTCGTAGTCTTCCGCGGGACCGAGATTGGTCGCGATGGTCGTGCGTCCTTCGCCGCTGTTGAGTCCGCCGTGCACCAGCACCTGCAGGACGTCCATGTCGCTGTCGTTGTCGTAATCGTACGGGTAGGCGCCCCATTGACAGAGATTCTGCCCGTTGTCGCCCTGCATTTTCCGTGCGTTGTACCCGACCATGGGACCGACGTCGCGGAACTTTCCGTCCTGCTCGTTGCGCAGCAGGCTGCCGTTCGAGCGGCAGTACGGGGAGGTCATCACGTCCTGCCAGCCGTCGTTGTTCCAGTCCGTGACCGATGCGCCCTGCATGGGCCACGCCGCGGACACACGCGCTTCCTGCGACACGTTCGCAAACGTGCCGTCACCGTTGCCTTTCATGAGACGGTCGGGGTGGAACGGTCCGTTCGGCGTGCGCCAGTACGCGGCGACGTACACATCGAGAATGCCGTCAAGATCATAATCGAGATACGAAAAACCGGAACAGCTGAGCGCCCACTGCGGGTCCGCCTCGTCCACCAGCGCCTCCATACCATCGTTTTCCACATGCGTGAACACGGCGTTGCCGTCGTTGAGCAGCACTTCGGTGCGGTCTTCCTTGAAGGGGATGTTGTCGCGGTACATCCACACGCCGTTGATCAGGTCGAGATCACCGTCATTGTCCATGTCCCCGAAAGAAATGCAGTCCGACTTTTTCGTCGTGTCCAGCGATGGATGCGCGTTCACTCCGCTCTGCGCGGTCCAGTCGGTGAAACGCCGCGGCGGCGTCTGCGCCGGGGGGACGCTGCTGTTCGCCTCGTTCAGATACACGCGTATGTCTCCGCGGCGGTAGATATTGCGCACGACGGTGATGTCGGGGTAATGATCACCGTTGAGATCGGCCGCGTTGATGCGCAGCGCCTTGGCGTCGTCGCCGAGTCCGACCTCCTGCGTAATAATGCGGAACCAGGTGCTGTCCTGGGCGAAAGACGTGGTTGTGAGCAGGCAGAGAAACAAGGAAACGAGGATGGTGCGCATGGAAGAAACCTCCGAACAGAGCGTGACGGGATGGATATACATCGATGGAAAACAGGATGCTCAGGTAAGGAATATAGAAAAACATCGGACGCTTTGCATGCCGGCATGACCTCTTTGTCCGAGTGCCGCAGGCTGCGGCACGATCGGCGTCCCGCTGCCCCGACGATCACCCGCCTGCGGGAACTTTAGCCATGGGCTGCGTGTATTTTTAATGATAGGTCTATCCGCACACAAAACATTTTATAGAGAGGAGTACTGCGACATGGAACTCATTTCCCAACTGACGTCATCGCTCGGTATCGGAGAGGATCAGGCGAAGGGCGGCGCCGGACTGCTGTTCAATCTTGCAAAGGACAAGCTCGGTGCCGGTGATTTCGCGAAGGTGGCGGACGCCGTCCCGGGCATGGACGGACTGCTCGACGCCGCTCCTTCCTCAGGCGGCGGCATCGGCGGCATGCTCGGCGGCCTCGCTTCCAGCATCGGGGGCGGTGACCTCGGTGACCTTGCCAAGCTCGCCGGCGGTTTTGACAAGCTCGGACTCGACGCGGGCATGATTCAGAAATTCCTGCCCATCGTTCTCGATTTCGTCGGACAGAAAGGTGGCGACACCGTGAAAAACCTCCTCTCCGGCGTACTCAAGTAATTCAATTTTTTCTCATTCATCACACTGTCAGAAGGAACACATACATGAGCAAAATTGCAGAAATCGAAGGCATCGGTCCCGCGTACGCGGAGAAGCTCGGCGGTATTGGTATCAGCACGGTCGAGCAGCTTCTTGAAAAAGGCGCCACGCCGGCCGGACGCAAGGAAATCGTTGCCGCAGCGGGAATCAGCGACAAGCTGATCCTTCGCTGGGTGAACATGGCGGACCTGTTCCGCATCAAGGGTGTCGGGGAAGAATACGCCGATCTGCTCGAGGCCGCTGGTGTCGACACGGTGCCCGAGCTCGCGCAGCGCAACGCGGAAAATCTCGCCACGAAGATGGCGGAGGTCAATGAGAGCAAGAAGCTCGTCCGTGCGGTGCCCTCCGGCACCGTCGTCGAGAAATGGGTGACGGAAGCCAAGGAACTCGGCCGGAAGATCACCTACTGAGCCCCCCCTGTTGTTATTCTGAGAGCAGGCCGCATACGCAGCCTGCTCTTTTTTTGTTCTGGAAACGAAAACGAAGCTGAGACGCTGCCCGTCAGCGGGTCACGACAATACGTCGCACGCTCTGCTGCGTGCCGGAACGGAGCCTGAGGAAATACGGTCCTGAAGGGAGGGAGGAGATGTCGAGAACAGCGTTCCCGCGACCGGCATCGTCGGCGCGCAGTGTTTCAAACGCGAGACGGCGTCCCGCGACATCCGTGAGCGACAGTTCCGCCGTCACGGCAACCGGCAGCCGGCAGGAAATCCGCAGCGGCAGACGCGTACGGGCGGGATGTGGATACACGTCGTCGATCGCGAGCGCGGCAGGCAGCGGCGCAGCGTCGCCGGCACTGAGCGTTGATGCAGCGCTGCGAAAAATGCCGGCATGCGCAGTGCCCACGAGCAGGTAGCCGTTTCGGTCGACACCGAGGGCGGTAATGTCTTCGTCAAGCGGAATCCGCTCCCAGTCTCCGCTGCCGTCACTGCTGAAGAGAACGTCCTTTCCCCCGG
>CAJXSA010000186.1 GCA_913060595.1 uncultured Ignavibacteria bacterium | reverse complement strand
TATTCTGAATTGCGTACAATGATACCGACCGAATATCATCCACGACCAACATACGCCCTCACCCTTGCATCCTGGAGTTGCCATGCAGCGCCTGCCAGCCATTGTCGCATGCACACTTCTGTGCGCGCTTCTTGTCCCTGTCACCCTCATCGCCCAGTCCGACGGTCCCCGCCTGCTCTTTTCGCCTCCCGACGGCGTATTCGATACCGCGTCCTGCGGTGTGTCGCGCACCCTGACATTTCGTATCGAGAACACCGGCGGCGAGGAAGCGACGATTCACGGTTTCGGCGCGGTGTCCTCCCCGTTTTCCGCCGCGCTGGAAGCCCCCTTCACGCTCGCGCCCGGGGCTGCGCGTTCCTTCCCCGTCACCTATACGCCGCAGCGCGCGCCGAAGCGTGACAGTCTGCTGCTGTCGATGACGGCGGACAATCCCGTCCCGACCGCGATGGCCTTTCTCTTCGATGCCAGCAGCGGCATGGCGGAGACGTTCGCAACGAGCACGCGCATCGAGGCCGCCCGGTCCGCGGCTGCCGCTTTCATCGACGATATCATGGCAGACGGGGCGCCGGCGCATGAAGGCGGTGTGTACGCCTACAGCACCGCTGCACAGTTCCGCCTTCTGCGCGGCTTCACCGCGGAGCGCGGACTGGTCAGGGGCGCCCTGCCCTCGCAGGCCGTCGGCAGTGAAGCCTGTCCCTGGGACGCCATGCACCGCACCGTCGGCTTTCTGCAGACGCGTCCGCTGCGCAAAGTGCTCATCGTCTTTTTCGCCAGCCGGAACGCGGGACTGCAGGCCTGCGGCCCCCGCTCCGCCGCTGGTGTAATTTCCGCAGCCCTGTCATCCGATGTACGGGTGCACTGCATCGCCTTTAGCGATGCGGAAGCGGAAGACCTGCGCGACATTGCGGCACAGACCGGCGGCAGCTACGCACATGTGAAGAACAGCGCCGACCTGACGGCGGCGATGGAGAGCATCGCTGCAACCCTGCAGTATGACGTCCCGCAGGAATTCGTGTTCCATGCCGAAGCAGTTGCACCGGTGCTGCGCATCACGCCGCCGCATATCGTGTTCCCGCTCACGCGCACGGACTCCGCGTCCGTCAACGGCGTCGTGCTGCACAACGACGGGACAGCGCCCATGCATGTGTACAGCGTGGCGGGGCTTCCACCCGCTATGGGCGTGCGCATGCTCCCGCATGTTGTCATGCCGGGGGATTCGACGGCGCTTGCGATTGAATTTCACCCCGCAACACAGGAATATGTCGAGGCCCTCGCCACCCTGGATTACAACGCCTGCGGTGGCGGCAATATGACATTCACCGCACAGGGCATGGGTTTCGAGGAAACGCATCCCGACCCCGGACCCATTTTCACCCTGCCCGACCCGGACGGAGGCTTCGGCGATGTGGACTGCTCCGGCTCCGGGTCGCTGGCCCTTGACATCGTCAATCCGGGGAGCGCGCAGCTCACGGTCTCGTATGAACGCAGCGGCAGCGAACGTTTCCAGCCGGGGAACGGCGATCTGAGCGTCGCCGCAGAGGGAACGGAGCGCGTGCCGCTTCTCTGTACACCGGAGCAGGAGACCGGCCATTTCGCCGGGACGCTGACACTGGAGGCGCTTGCGCGGGGGACGACCGCGACCGTTGCTGTCGCGGACCTCGGTGTGCAGGCATCCGCGCCCTTCGACGGCGCGCTTCCATACCACGCGGCGGTGGAACTCGCCGTCGGCGAGATGGCCGCGGAACTGGCGACGACGCGGACGCTCGACGACCGTCTCGGCGTGCTCACGGCGCGCGACGGTCCGGCGCAGACGCTGCAGCCTCTGACCGGCAGCAAACACGCCTTCTCCTCGCTGCGCATTCCCCGGGCGCCCGTGGACAGCACCTGCGTGACCGCAGCGCTCTCCGAAGCGATCGACTTGCTGGAAAACGCCGCCGGCGACAGACGCATCATACTTTTCAGCGCGGTCGGTGATCCGGACACATCTGTCTGTTCTGGCCAAACGCTGCAGGAACTGCAGCAGCGGGCGACCGCAGCCGATATCACTCTGGAAGTGCTTCTTCTCGACGCATCGCTCACGGCGGCCGAACTTGCGGAAATGGCCGATGCCACCGGCGGCGGCCTGGCCGTGGTCAACTCCATGCCGCGGCTGCGTGAGGAAATGGCGCTGCGCGAGGCCGCGCGGCAGAAAATCCGCACGCGGCAGGTGCCGCTTTCCGCCCGCAGTGTTTCTTCCCGGCTCGACGCTCCCGAAAGCCTTCCGGTTTTTGACGCAACACGCGTGGGCGGACAATCCTGCCAGTCAGTGACCCTGCGCAACAGCGGCGACGGTCCCCTCGTGATCACCGGCGCCGAATTCTTCCATGACAACTATGCGCTCAGTCCCGCACCGCCGATCAGCATCGACGTCGGTGACAGCCTGGCGGTGGATATCTGCTTCGCCCCGCGTCTGCCCGGCGAAAGCAGCAGCGGCGTGCGTTTCCTGACCAACTCCTGCACCGCGCCGACGGTCACCATGTTCCTCGGCGGCATGGCATGGGACAGCAGCAGCGTCCGCATCGCAGGGGAGTACCGCGCGCGTCCTGGCGGGCTCGTGCGCATCCCCGTCCGGCTCACGACACAGGTGGACGAAGCGTACGGTCTGCATTCACTGGACTTCAGTGTCGCTTATAATCCCACGCTGCTGTACCCGGACACGGACCTGCCGGCGGAGGACATTGACGGCATGCCCCTGCTGGGTGCGGGACGCATCGTGCAGGGCTTCGATGCGGAAACGAAACGCGCGACGACGACTTATGAAGTGCGCCGCACCGGCGGTCTGCCCCCCGTCATCACATCCGGCGGCAACGGCACCTTCGCGTGGCTGCGCTTCCGCACGTATCTCGGGAACAGCCTCGAAACCGAGGTGACGGCGGACACGGTGCATTCATACGTTCCGGGACTGGTGCTTGGCGCCGGCGGCACGGCAACCGTCACACTCGACAGCCTCACCTGGCTCTCAGAGCGCCTCGTGGATCCGAGTGCGCTGTACAATGTGAGCCTGGGCAGGAACGTCCCCAATCCGGTGCGCGGGGAGACCGTCATTTCCTACACCCTCCTGCGGGACACGCATGTCCGGCTCGTCGTTTACGACAGCTTCGGACGCAGCATGCGGGTGCTGGACGAGGGAATGCGGCTGACGGGGGAACACCGCGCATTGTTCCGCAGCAGTGGACTGTCCGCGGGAGTGTATTTCTACCGCCTGGAAACGCCGGCGGGCACGCGCACACACAGCATGATCATCAGCAGGTAAGAGGAGGACAGCATGCGTAAGCACATTTTCATGATACCGGCACTGCTTCTCCTCGCCAGCACCTTGCTGCGAGCGCAGGACGGCGACGGAAGCGCGGCCGTTCCCGCACTCCCGTGGAGCATTGGCATCAGCGTCGGCGGCACATACATGATGCACAGCGGGGGACTGGTGTTTCCCCGGGAAGCGCCGCCGCTGATCAGCTATGACGACGCAAGCGGCTTCGGTCCCGCGTTCGGCGTGCGGCTTTCCATCCCGCTCTCCGAATCCCTCGCACTCTCCCCGCGCCTCTTTGCCGAATGCCGGCGCGGCACCTTCACGAGCGAGCCCTTCATGATGGAAATCATCGGACGGGACATGCGTCCCGAAGACATGATGCTCGAAGACGAACTCGACGTGATCCTCCGTGTAGGCGGACTCGACCTGCTGCTGGCCTGGCATCCCGCGGGCGGCGGGTTCTACCTCGCGGCCGGTCCTTCGATCGGACTGCGGCTCTACGAGGAGTTCCGCGTGACTGAATCGATACTGTCCCCGCAGGGCGTCACCTTCCTCGACGGCAGCACCGCCCGTGAGATGTACGACGACGATCCCGGGCTTTCGCGCTCGGTGCACCTCGGCGTCCGCGGCGGGGCGGGGTATGTCATTCCGCTCAACGAGGATCTCGCTCTTGGCGCTGAAGTGCTGTATCTTTATTCCCTGCAGACCGTCACCGAAGACGACGACTGGACCCTGCAGGGACTGCAGGGCACGGTGACACTGCAGTTCAATCTCTAGCATTTCCGGAGCAGTGCAATGGAACCGTTCTTCCGGCTCGATGGCAAACGTGTGCTCATCACCGGCGGCAGCCGGGGCATCGGCGCGTCCATCAGTGAACTCTTTCTCGCGCTCGGCGCGGATATCCTCGTCGCGGCGCGTGACGGCGAAAATCTGCAGCGCTGTGTCACCGCCTGGGGCGATCGTGCTGCGGGTGTCACCGCCGATGTGAGCACAGCCGGCGGACGCACGGCCATACTGGATGCGCTGCGCGCCCGCTGGGACAGCTGCGACATTTTCATCAGCTGCGCAGGGACGAACATCCGCAAGGCGACGACAGACTACGATGACGCAGAGAGCGATCTCATCCATCGCACCAACACCGTGGCGCCCTTCGAGCTGTCACGCGCACTCCATCCGCTGCTCGCAGCCGCGGGCGACGCCGCCGTCCTGCTGATCGGCTCCACCGCCGGACTGCGTCCCGTGCCGACCGGCGCACCGTACGCCATGAGCAAGGCCGCGCTCGATCAGCTCACGCGCTATCTCGCTGTCGAATGGGCGGGTGACGGCATCCGTGTCAACAGCATCGCTCCCTGGTACATTCGCACGCCGCTGGTCGAAGGCGTGCTGGCGCAGCCGGACTACCGCGCGCGCGTGCTCGCGCGCACCCCGATGGGACGCGTTGGCGAACCAGAGGAGGTCGCCCGCGCCGCCGCCTTCCTCTGCTCCCCCGCCGCCTCGTATATCACCGGACAGACCCTGGCCGTGGACGGCGGCTTTCTTGCCATGGGCATGTAGCCTCCCGCATGGGTGCTTCCGCCCACTCCATGTGAAAACGGCTTGAAAAAGGTCAGCTTTCTGTTTACCATGTGTTTCATGACAAACGTGGAATCCCTCCTGACATCAGGGGATTTCGGAATCAAAGGGATCAGTAAGCGGAGAACACCGTGAGCACAGAAACCCTGTATTTCGACAGAAATGAGAATCAGTACGGACCCGCGCCTGCCTGCTTCGATGCGTTGCGCAATGCCGGGATCGCACAGATGAGCTTCTATTCGCGCGACTTCATGCGCAACGTCAAATCCCCTCTCTCCGAGCGCCTGGCGGCGGATTTCGGTGTGGAGGAAAAGGAAATCCTTCTCGGCTACGGCGGGGAGGACCTGCTCAAGCAGACCGTGCACTGTTTTCTCGGCGCCGGGGAACGCATCATGATTCCCTCCCATTCGTGGTGGTATTACAAAACCATCGCAGACGAGGTGGACGGCATCAAGGTCGAATATCCCATCGTCGAGGCCGGGGACGTGTACGCGTACGACGTCCCCGCGATGCTGCGGCTGTATGATGAGCACCGCCCCGCCGTCGTGCTCATCAGTTCCCCCAACAACCCCACCGGGAACGTGCTGTCACGGGAAGACCTTCTCCATGTTCTCGAGCATATGAAAGACACCGTCGTCGTGCTCGACCAGGCGTACTGGTCCTACGCCGACCAGGAAAACGACTTCATCGGCGAACTGCACGCGCGCTTCCCCAACCTTCTCGTCATTCGCACCTTCTCGAAATACTACTCCCTCGCCGGCGTGCGCATCGGGTTCGCCGTACTCGGGACCAAGCTCGGCACGCTCGAACGCTTCAGCGCGCGCTACCTGGGCTATCACCGCCTCTCCGAACCTGTCGCCCTCGCGGCGCTCGAATCCACGGAGTATTACCGCGGCATCGCGGAGAAGATGGAAGCGGACAAGGAGATGTTCCGTGCACGCCTGGGCGACCTGCCGGGCTTCACGGTCTACCGTTCGTGGGCCAACTTCATCCTGGTGAAAATCCCGGAAACGCTGATGGCGCCGCTGAAGGAATATTTGACCTCACGGGGACTGGTGGTCAAGTTCATGAACGAGGAACTGCTGCACTCGCACATGCGCATCACGCTGGGTACGCAGGAAATGAACCGCGTGCTCGCCGACACCATTCTCGCGTACATGGAGGAGCATCCCTCCGCGTGAAACTACTTGACGAATACCTGGCATCGCTGAAGATGAAAGAGGTTGAGGAATTCTTCGACCTCGTCTTCTACCGTCCCCTCGCCTTTTTATTCGTCAAGGCGGTTTACAGCACGTCGCTCACACCGAATCAGATCACGCTGATCTCCATGCTCTGCGGTGTGCTCGGCGGCGTCGCTTTCGGCATCGGTGGCGGGACGGCCCTGCTCGCCGCGGCGGGACTGCTTGTCGTCTATGACGTGCTGGACTGCAGCGACGGCCAGCTGGCACGACTCAAGGGCAACGGCACGCGCATCGGACGCATTCTCGACGGCGTGGCCGACTATGTGGTCGCGGCCTCGGTGTACCTCGGCATGGGCATCGGCTTCGCGAGCAGCTCGGACGACCCGCTGTTCTGGTGGCTGATGATACTCGCGGCGGCCGGAAGCAATGCGGTGCACTCCATACAGGTGGACTATTACCGCAACCGCTATCTCGACATCGTGCTGCAGCGCGTGAGCACCTTCGAGGAGGACCTCGACGCCTTCGAAGAGGAACGCGCCGCGATGAAGGCCGAAGGGGGCCACTGGTTCGAGCGCGCCGTCATCGACATCTACCTGCGCTACTCCCGCTTTCAGCGGCGACTGACGTCGGGAAAGAAGGAGCATGCCGTGCTCACCGATGCGGATCCGCAGGAGTACCGGCGCCGAAACCGGCGCATGATCAAGCTCTGGCTCTTTCTCGGTCCCACATCGCAGATCACCTGGATGGTGGTCTGCGCCGCGCTCAACCGCCTCGACATCTACCTCTACGGACTGGTGATCGGGGGCAATGCCTGGGCACTGCTGCTGTACCCGTTTCAGAATCACATCAACCGTCAGTTCAACGTCTTCAAAGCCTCATGACCGCACTCATCCTCGCCGCCGGCATCGCGAAGCGGCTGCGTCCCCTCACCGACAGCACGCCGAAATGCCTGCTTCCCCTCGGAGAAAAAACCATTCTGCAGCGCACCGTCGACAACCTGCGCGCCAACGGCATCACCCGCTTCGTGGTCGTGACCGGCTATCTGCGGGAAATGATCGAAGAGCATTTCACGGCACACTGGCCGGAGCTGGACGTCACCTTCATCCACAACCCGGTGTACGACAGCACCAACAACATCTACTCGCTCTGGCTCGCGCGCGAGGCGGTCGCGGGGCGCGAGATGCTGCTGCTCGACAGTGACATCATCTTCGACCGCCGCATCGTCGGTGCACTGCTCGACGCGCCGCAGCCGGATTGCATCGCGCTGAACCGTGACATCGACGTGGGCGAAGAGGAAATCAAGGTCCGCCTCGGCGCGGACGATCGTGTGCTCGAAATCAGCAAGGTCGTCCCGAT
>CAJXSA010000185.1 GCA_913060595.1 uncultured Ignavibacteria bacterium | reverse complement strand
CTTCGTGGCAGGGATACACCTTGTCGAGCAGCAGCGGAATTTCCGGATCGTTCGGAATCTTTCCCGTGCTGTTGTGCGTGCTCGGTCCGTTGAGATACGCCTCATCGAGACATTCCTGCAGCGAGATGGTGTTGCGCATCGCGGGCAGTCCGCCGTTGATGGCGCAGTCGCCGAGGGAAATCAGGATCTTGCAGTGCTTGCGGAATTCCTGCAGCACGCGCACGTTTTCCTCGTTTGCACATCCGCCTTCGACGATGCCCACCAGGCACTCGCCGGTGAATTCCTTGATGTCGTTGATGGGTGATTTGTCAAATTCTATGATTTCCACGAGATCCAGGATGCGATCGTCGATGTCGAGAATGGACATGTGACATCCGAAGCATCCGGCCAGGGACGTGGTTGCAAGTTTGGGCTTGGCCATGATGTGTTCCTGCTCCTTGGTCAATGTTTGTTTGCTTCGATGTCCGCACCGATGGGCGCGTGATCATATTTGCGCTTCCCGACGGGCGTGGAATACCCGACGTGCTTGCGAAGGATCGCACCGACGGGACAGACGTCGATCGCCTTGTCGGTCGCGTCGAGGTCCGTGTCGACCAGGCGCGCACGCGCGTTGATCGAGATGCGCTTCTCCGGACCGCGTCCGACGAACTGGAAGACGTTCTTGCCGTCGAGGTCGCGCGACGCACGCACGCAGCGCGCGCAGAGGATGCAGCGGTTGTGATCGATGAACACAGCCGGATGCGAGGCGTCGACGTTTCGGTCGTCCGGGAACATGTACGGGTATTTCGGCGCCGTGATGCCCAGGCGGTACGCGAGAGCCTGCAGCTCGCAGTCACCGCTCTTCTCGCAGAACATGCAGAAGTGGTTGCCTTCGACGAAGAGCATGTCGACGAGGTTGCGGCGGAACTCGAGCAGTTCCTCGGTGTCGTTTTCTACGATGATGTCTGCGGCGATCGGCTGGGTGCACGCGGACTGAAATCGTCCGTTGACCTTCACCGTGCAGACGCGGCAGCTGCCGTACGGCAGCAGGCCGTCGAAGGCGCAGAGGCGCGGGATGTAAATCCCCGCGGCGTCGGCGGCCTGCATGATGGTCTGTCCGGCCGTTCCCTGCACTTCGACGCCGTCGATTTCGAACGTGATGGTGTTCTCACTCATGATTGTATTCCGATTTCGTTCAATTGCATTTATTCGGCAAAGTGCATGGAGGGACGACCCGCGATGGTCTTCGCCTCTCCGAGGGCTTTTTGAATGTCAAAGGTCGGCTGGAAGGGCTGGTCTTCTTTCACCAGTGCGTCGTAGGCAGAACGGAAGTTCTTCAGCGTCGAAAGCACGGGGTTCGGTGAGGTCTGACCGAGGCCGCAGCGGCTGGTCGACTTGACCACCGCACCGAGTTCCTCGAGATACGTGAGATCCGACGGTTCGCCCTTTCCTTCCATGATCTTCTCGAGACGCTCCTTGATCAGCACGTTGCCCACGCGGCACGGCGTGCAGTACCCGCAGCTCTCCTCGATGAAGAAGTCCATGAAATACGCGGCGACTTCCAGCACGTTGCGGTTCGCGCCGAAAATCATCAGCGCGCCGCCGGTGGCGAGATCGTCGTAGCAGATCGTCCGTCCGAAATCGTCCGGTCCGATCAGGCTGCCGCTCGGTCCGCCGACCTGCACGGCCGCGGCGCCGTTGCCGCCGGCCATCTCGAGCACTTCGTTCATGGTGATGCCGAAGGGCACTTCGTACACGCCCGGACGACGGCAGTCACCGGAGATGCTCAGCAGCTTCGTCCCGGTGCTTCCCTTCGACCCGATCTGCGAGAACCAGCCCGCGCCCTGGTCAAGGATGCGCGCGACGCAGCAGAACGTTTCGACGTTGTTGACGGAGGTCGGGAACCCGAGGTATCCCTTCTGGGCGGGGAACGGCGGGCGGTTCTTCGGATCGCCGCGCAGTCCTTCACAGGAACTGATCAGCGCGGTTTCTTCGCCGCACACGTATGCGCCGGCGCCCATCTGAATGCGAATGTCGAAGGAGAAACCTTCCTTGTCGAAAACCTTCTCTCCGAGCATGCCGATGTTGCGGGCATTCTGCAGCCTGTCCTCGAGGAAGGGACGCAGGTACGCATACTCACCGCGGAGGTAAATGATGCCCTCCTGGGCGCCGATCGCGTAGCCGGCGATGACCATGCCCTCGATCAGCAGTTCCGGGCGCTCGGTCAGGATCACGCGATCCTTGAACGTGCCGGGCTCGCCTTCGTCCGCGTTGCAGATCACGAACTTCTTCTCGCCCTTCGCACCGCGTGTGAAATCCCATTTCATACCGGTGGGGAAACCGGCGCCGCCGCGTCCGCGCAGACGCGCGGTCTTGACGTCGCGGATGACTTCGTTGGGACTCATCGAGATCGCTTTTTTCAGCGCGCGTCCGCAGGTGAGCGGCGCGAAAATCACGTCGCCTTCCTTGCGGATGTTGTTCGCGACCGCGGCACCGACCAGCGGACTCGAGTTGTTGCCGTCACCGAGCCTGCGGCGCAGACGCTCGGGCGCAACGCCGTCCTTGAGCTGCTCGACGATTTCCGTCACGGTGTCGCGCGACACCTCGGTGAATATTTCGTCGTTGACCATCAGCGCGGGCGCCTGGTCACACATGCCGATGCACGGCGTGGTCTCGAGAGAATAGCGACCGTCCTCGGTGCTTTCCCCGACGTCGATGCCGAGAGCCTCGGTGAAGGTCTGCCGTATGCGCTCGTAGCCGAACATGCGGTCGATGATGTCGTCGCACAGACGAATGACGACGTTTCCATTCTGTTGCTTGGAGAGAAAAGCGTAGAACGTGACCACGCTTTCCACCTCGACGCGATGCGTCTGGACCTGTGCGGCGATAAGGTCCATCGCATCATCAGAGACACAGCCAAAGGTTTCCTGCACTTCACGCACGATGTCCATCATGCGCGTCCTGTCATTGTTGAAACCTTCGCAGATGGTCCTGATGACCGATTCCAGGTTTTCTGACATCCAATTACCTCTCAAAGTAACTCACTGTTTATCAGATCAATCTCAGAATAAGAGATTTTCATACTGCAAATTATCATTCGCCTGCAAGGTATCCAAACAATCACGAAAAATTTCTCGAATTCCTCAAATTGCCGGGCAGTTCCGGCAATTAGTGTCCCAATTGCGTCCATTCGGTGCGCTTTTCCCATCAAAAAAAAACTCCCCGCGTGGCGGGGAGTTTTTCATATCACTGTCGGCAAGCGCAGACCAGCGGAACGAGCTGCATCACGTGTCTACGGCAGCAGTTCGACTGTTTTGGCATAGGGATCGCAATTCGCGTTTATCGCGAAGCCGAATTCCCTGTTCTTGAGGCCTTCTTTCTGCACGTCTACACCGTACTCACCCTTGCAGAGTCCGTCGAAGACGGCCCTGCCCTGGGCATCAGTTTTCGCCGTTTCAATCACCACGCCCTGTTTCCACAGCTTGACAGTGGCGCCGGGAATCGGCGTGGCGCTGGAGTCCACTGCGGTGACGGTGAGCACGCCGGTGCAGCAGACGCTTTCTGTCTCGAGGGAAACCTCCTTCGTCACCGGATCGCAGCTGCTGTTGATCGTGAACTCGCCCTCGACAACTTTGAAGCCTTCTTTCGCGATGCGGTAATTGTATGCACCCGCACAGAGCCCGTCGACGATAATTTTCCCGTTGGCGTCGGTTCGCGGATCCTCGATGACCTTCGCGCCTTTGCGGATCAGCACCTTGGCGCCGACGACGGGATTGCTGCTGCCGTCGCGGACGATCAACGTGAATACGCCCTCACAGCACGGCAGCTGTTCCATTACGAAAGTCTTGCTGACCGGATCACAGTTCTCGTTGATAAGGAAGCCGGCCTCACGGTCGGTCCACCCGTCCTTGAGCACGTCCACTGCGTACTCACCCTTGCAAAGGCTGTCGAACACAGCCACACCACTCGCGTTCGTCTGCATCGTCGCAATCTGACTGCCGCCACGCCAGAGACGAACCTTCGCACCTGCGATGGGCTGATTCTGCGGATCGGTTGCGGTGACCGTGAGCACACCGCTGCAGCATGCCTGCGCCTCCTCTTCGAGCGTGACCTCCTTCGTCACCGGATCGCAGTTGCCGTTGATGGCAAACACCCCTTCGACGACCTTGTAGCCTTCCATTGAAACACGGTAGTTGTATTCACCCTCGCACAATCCGTCGACGACGATTTTGCCGTTCGCATCCGTTCGTGGATCCTCGATGACTTTCGAGCCCTTGCGGATCAGCACCTTGGCGCCGACGACGGGATTGCTGCTGCCGTCACGGACGATGAGCGTGAACACGCCCTCGCAGCAGCCTTCCTCCTTGCTCTCCAGGACGGCGGTCATTTCCACGGGTTCACAGCTGGCGTTGATGGTGAACGTGCCTTCGTAGACCTTGTATATGTCCGCCTCGATGCGGAAGGTGTACTTTCCGGGACAGAGTCCGTCCACTGCGATGCGGCCGTCTTCATTCGTCCGCGGATCGTCGATGATCACGCCGTCTTTCTTGATGACGACGGGAATGTTCTTCAGTTTCTCGCCGGACGCGTTCTTCACGTAAAGGATCAGCACCCCGCTGCAGCAGCTGTCGACCGGTGTCATCTGCACGGACATGCTGCCGAGCGACTGCGGCGCGGTGACGGGATCCAGGGATGCGAACAGCACCGGCGCATATCCGTCCGCCTCAACGATGATATCCATCAGCACCGCGGGAAGGCCCTGCATGGTGAACGCGCCAGCAGAATCCGTGACCGTGCGGCCCAGAACTTCGCTGTTGTCATGCCTCGTGGCAGTGACATCCGCGCCGGGGAGGGCCGCATTCGTGCCCGCGACCTCGACGATGCCGGAGACGCTGACCGTCGCCGGTTCATTGGTGGAATCTTCGGTACAGGACAGGAGTACGAGTCCGAGAGTCACGGACAGGACGAGGGAGCGGAGAATCTTCATTGTGCACCTGTTTGTATGTGGCCCCGTCCCTTCCGCATCGGAGGAACAGGCGTGTGGCTGGAATGTCTTCGGGCTGTGACTTGCATGAACGCAACAGTCCAACACGCTGTGGAATAAAAAGTTACATCACCTGATCGGATGCGTGACTTCGGTCGATGGCATAGCGTTCCATCAGTTTGTACATCGTTGTCCGGCCGATACCCAGCAGACGGGAGGCGTCGCGGATGTTCCAGTCCGTGTGCGCGAGCGCTCGGCGCACGGCCCGCTCCTTCGCGGCATCCATGCTCATCGAGACCGTCTCGTGCGCCCTGGCGCCGCGTCGGGCGTTCGCCTCCTCGACAAGCCGGGGCAAAACGTAGCGCAGCCGGCGCAGGTCTATGGGACGGTGAAAATAGTCCGACGCTCCACGCCGCAGGGCCTCCTCTGCGAGTTCCTGTGTGGAAGAGTCGGTCAGAATGATGACGGGGATATCCGGGAAGACGCTTCGAATCCGCGCGAATGCGGACAGCGGCGCGATGCCGTCATCCTCGAGACCGAGCAGCACGGCGTCCGGCCTCGCCGCCTCCCCCTCGCGCTCGTACTGCTCCAGCATCGCCCCAGCGTCTTCGTAGGCGCGGAAACGATGTCCCGTCCCGCTGCCCCAGAGGCGATCGATGAAACGCAGTGTCATCGGATCACTGTCGATTACCGCGATGTGATACCGTCGATCTTCCGCCATGGCCGTTCACCCGTGAATTGCTGCAATCTCAATCCCCCGCAATATACGTCGTGCCGGCGTGTTCGGAAACGGGACAGAGAAAAAAGTGTGTCGCCGCTCACACGGACGGTGGCGCACAGCTGCCCGGCACAGCAGGACGCAGCAGCACCGGCGGACATGCATACAGAAAGCCGCGTCTGCAAATGCAATACGCGGCTTTCTGCTCTCGTGTGTAGAGGAGGTGCGCTCTCGTCAATCAGGCCACATGGGCTGCATCCCGAATGAGTGTGAGCGCGGGTGCTTCCACGGCCGGGCGGCCATGGGAGCATTCTTCTTCGGGCACGCTGTGCCGAACCGTCGCCGTGGCTGGCAGCGCAACGGTGAACTCGGATCCGCAGCCTTTCTCGCTGCAGACCGAGATATCGCCGCCATGCAGCTCCACGTAACGCTTGGTGAGCGCGAGACCCAGTCCGATACCGTCATAGGGTCGGGTGTAACCGGTCTCTTCCTGTGTGAAAACGTCGAATGCGTGCCGTATATATTCTTCAGAGATGCCGATTCCCGAATCCTTCACGGTGATGCGGCAGCTGTTTTCCGTTCCGTCGATGGACACTTCCACCGCACCGGTTTCCGTGTACTTGAGCGCGTTGTCGAGAAGGTTCGTCAGCACCTGCTCCATGCAGTAGCGGTCTGCGTGCACCTGGGCACGCACGAGCGTGGACCGGAACACGAGGCCGAGACCGCGTTCAGTCGCCGCATCACGGTAGCTGCGCACAAGCGATCGCGTCGTGCCTACCGCATCCACATCCTCCTTGTGCATTTTGAACGTCCCTGCGCGCAGGCTGGAGATGTGCAGCAGCTCTTCCACCGTACGCATGAGCCTGCCGCCGGCATTTTTCATGCTGTCGATGAAGCCTTCCTTCTCGTGACCGATTTCCTCGTCCGGGGCACGCAGCAGATCCACATACCCGAGAATCACGTGCAGGGGCGTGCGTATCTCATGCGACATGCTCGCGATGAAGGCGTCCTTGAGGCGCTCAGAGTTCTCCGCTTTGACGCGTGCGGCGACAAGGTCGTGCTCCGTGCGACGGCGTGCCTCCACCTCGCTGCGCAGTTCCATGTTGAGCGTCTGCAGCTCGCGTGTGCGCCGTTCGACCAGGCGGCTGAGAACGTATTTATTGCGTGTCGACACGAGGAAAAGACTCAGGAGGAGGAGCAGGATGATGCCGCCGGCGATCCGGAAGGCAAGGACCTGGTCCGCGACCGTGTCCGACCACCCGGCGATGGGCGCAGCGGCGACTTCCCAGTACCCGTCCACGAGCGGCACACGCTGCACCACCGGGGAAGCGGTGAATACGGATCCATCACCGAAGAAGACGTCCTGCGCAGCGTCGCGGACGGAAATTGTCATCCCCGCGTCGCGTAAATGCACGCCGGCTTCATTGAACAGCTGATCGATGTCGAGCACGATGGCAGCCAGTCCCCAGGTATCGTCTCCGTGACGGATTGGCAGTCGTGCGACGAGACCGCTGCCGCCCTGTTTGAGCTCCAGCGGACCGTTCAGCGTGACGCGGTCTGAGGCAAGTGCTTTGCGAATGGTGCGGGGTACCGAAGGCCGGGGATCGGAGAGGAGATTGTGTCCCAGTACGGCCTCGTTGCCCTCGATGGGATAGAGATGACTGACAACGCCTCTCCGGACGAGCTGCAGCGCGCGCACGCCGCCGGATCCCGCACAGAGCGAGGCCGCGAAATGCGGGAATTCCTTCTCGAGCCGTG
>CAJXSA010000184.1 GCA_913060595.1 uncultured Ignavibacteria bacterium | reverse complement strand
GTACTGCACTTCGTACACCGTCCCGTTCACTTCGACGGAAGCCATGCCGTGATCGACTTTCTTGATTTCCACGGCGTAATCGTTGCCGTGAATTTTTATGGAGAATTTGCGATTGGAGTCCATTGATCCTGCTACCTCGGTCAGCGTTTCGAAATCTTGGTGTAGGGAGTGGGCGTCATGCCGTACAGCTTCGAGCTCCACGGGGAATAGGGACGCGACACTTTCTTTATGGTGATGATGGTGCGCTCGTCGTCGTGCAGCTCGAACAGGTGATACTGCAGCGCGGTGGCGATCGCCGCCACGACTTCGCCCGAGACCCCGTTCTTCACGGGAAGCCGTTCATCGGACGCAGCCTCCTCCCCGCGCGCTTTTTTCATCGATGCGAGTCGTTTGAGCAGACGAATGAGCAGGGAGATGATGGTCAGGGATGCGAATACGATGATCACGCCGACGATGGCGATCATGATGCCGTCGCCCGCGATGATGCTGTCCATTCCTGTGCGCCCCCATGCCTGCAGCGTGTCGGCCTGCTGCGCGGCGGCGCCGCTGAGTGTGCTCTGTGCCAGCATAGTCCCTCCTTACAGCGGAATGTTGCTGTGCTTTTTCATCGGCAGCGAATCCCGCTTCGTGCTCAGGCTCTGCAGCGCACGGATGATGCGGAAGCGCGTGTTGCGCGGTTCGATCACATCGTCGATGTAACCGTATTTCGCTGCGACATAGGGCGTCGCGAATTTCTTGCGGTACTCGTCTTCCATCATGGAGATGAACTGCCCGCGCTGCTCGGAATCCTTCTTCGACAGTTCGCGTCCGTACAGCACTTCGATGGCGCCGCGCGGTCCCATGACCGCGATCTCCGCCGTCGGCCAGGCGTAGTTGAGATCGCCGCGCAGATGCTTGGAGCCCATCACATCGTAGGCGCCGCCGTAGGCCTTGCGCAGGATGATGGTGACTTTCGGCACCGTGGCTTCACCGTAGGCGAAGAGCAGCTTCGCGCCGTTGCTGATGATGCCGCCGTACTCCTGCGCCGTGCCCGGGAGGAAGCCGGGAACGTCCACCAGTGTCACGATGGGAATGTTGAAAGCATCACAGAAACGGATGAAGCGTGCGCCCTTCTTCGAGCAGTTGATGTCCAGCACGCCGGCCAGGTAGCTCGGCTGATTGGCCACGATGCCCACGGACTGCCCGTTGAAGCGCGCGAAACCCACGATGAGATTCGGCGCGTAGTTGCGCTGCACTTCGAGGAACTCCCCGTTGTCCACCACCGCGTGAATGACTTCCTTCATGTCATACGGCTTGTTGGGATTCTCCGGGATGATGTCGTTGAGCATGTCCTCGAGACGGTCGATCGGATCGTTGCTTTCGATCCGCGGCGCCTCTTCCATATTGTTCTGCGGAATGAAGCTGATCAGCTTGCGAATGATGGCGATCTGCTCCTGGTCGTCGTCACAGGCGAAATGCGCCACGCCGGACTTCGCGGTGTGTATGCTCGCGCCGCCCAGCTCCTCGGTGGTAACGTCCTCGTTGGTGACGGACTTGACCACCTTCGGGCCGGTGACGAACATGTAGCTCGTCTCCTTGGTCATCAGGATGAAATCCGTGATGGCCGGTGAATACACCGCACCACCGGCGCAGGGTCCGAACACGCCGGAGATCTGCGGGATGACGCCGGAGGCGAGAATGTTCCGCTCGAAAATATCGGCGTACCCGCCCAGGCTTTTCACACCCTCCTGTATGCGCGCGCCGCCGGAGTCATTGAGTCCGATCACCGGCGCACCGGCCTTCATCGCCATGTCCATGATCTTGCAGATTTTCCGGGCGTACATCTCGGAAAGCGAGCCGCCGAACACGGTGAAGTCCTGCGAGAACACATACACGAGGCGGCCGTCTATCGTGCCGTAGCCCGTGACCACGCCGTCAGAGAGATAGGCCTCATTCTCGAGACCGAAATCGATGCAGCGGTGGCTGACGAACATGTCGAATTCCTCGAAACTGCCGTCGTCGAGCAGCAGCTCGAGACGCTCACGCGCCGTCAGCTTGCCCTTGGCGTGCTGCGACTCGATGCGCTTCTCGCCGCCACCCATCCTGGCCTCTTCGCGCTTCTGAAGAAGTTCTTTGATCTTGTCTTCGATTGCCATGATAATAACGTCCTTGAGACGATTTTTGATGTTATATGCACGGTATCGGGACACCCCCGATACAAAATGCTTCCGGTTTTTACTTCAAAACTCCCAATTGTTACAAAATTATCGATTAAGGCGTTCATAAACAACCGTTTTTATTTGATACCGGGGCACATCCCGGTCGCCATGTGCCGGAAGTGGTGCATGCACGGCATTGCAGCCATGCGCCTGGGTGAAAAATGACCGGTCATTCCCGAATTATCACCCTCTGCGAGAGCGGGGAATATCGCTGCAGCGCACGTGCCTGGAAGAATCGGGACGGGAAAGAGTGGGAGACACGTGCCGATTATGCGTATATTTCGGCGATGTTGTCCATTCCTTATATACGGAAATCATGAACCGCCAGCGGCTCGCTTCCATACTCAAGGTGACGGTCACGTTTCTGATCGTGGCGTTTTCCATCTACTTCTCCGTGTGGAAGGTGGATTTCAGCGAACTGGGACGCAGTTTCCGCACGGCGAATTACTGGTACGCCCTCCTGATCATCATTCCCATCCTGCTCTCGCATTATGCGCGCGCAGTCCGCTGGAAAGTGATACTCGAGCGCATTCACCCCGATGTGCGCACGAGCAACCTGTTTGCCGGCGTGATGACGGGGTATTTCATGAACAACCTCATCCCGCGCAGCGGCGAGCTGGTGCGGCCCTGGTTCACCGACCAGGCGGAGAAAAGCACTACCTACAGTTCGCTGCTCGGCAGCATCATCGTCGAACGCTTCATCGACACCGTCGCCCTGCTGATCATCATCGCCTCCATCATGATGGTGGACGCCCAGCTCTTCGACGGCTTCGAGGAAATCGGCGTGCAGGCCGACGTCATTCGTCCCATCGTGTACATGGCCATACTGCTCGGCGTGGTCTTCCTGGTCATCGCGCCCAGCAAGGCGGGACTCTGGATGGCCGAGACCTTCTCCGCTCCCCTGTCCTGGATTTCGCGGCGCTTCGGAATAGAAAAGCTCGCGCGGCTGCGCGAGGGCGTGCTGGACATGTTCCGCAAGCTGCAGCTGGGCTTCGGCGCCATCCGCTCGCTGCGGCAGGTGCTGCTCGTGCTGTTCTGGACGGTGGCGATTTACCTGCTCTACCTGATCCCGCTGTACATGATGTTCTTCGCCTTCGAAAGCGGATACGGACCGGACGTCACCATGTTCGCGGCACTGGAGATCTGGGCCGTCACGGCCCTGGGCTATGCCATCGCGCCGACACCCGGCGCCTTCGGCGTCTTCCACGTCACCGCCCGCATCGCGCTGATGAAGTTCGTCAGCTTCACCGAAGCCGACGCCGTGGCCTACGCCACGCTCACGCATTTCATCAATTACATGGTGCCCATCGTCTTCGGCATCTACTATCTCACCACGCGGGGACTCTCGTTCTCCGCGCTCCTGCGCGCCCGAAGCGCACAGTAACACTGTTTCACCCGCAGCTGAACGATATGCAGTACCCGGCACTGTTCGAGGAACTCCGTTTCCTTTCCGGCCTCCAGACCCGCAACCGCATCGTCCTCGCCCCGATGACCACCTGGTCGTCGCATGACGACGGACGCATTCACGAAGATGAACTCGCATACCTGCGCGTCCGCTCCGGCGGTCCCGGCCTGGTCATGACCGCCGCCTGCTACGTGCAGCGCATGGGCAAGGCCTTCTCCGGCCAGTGGGCCTGCGACACCGACGAAACCCTGCCCTCGCTGCGCGCCGCCTGCGAGGGCATTCACGCCGAAGGCGCGCGCGCCATCCTGCAGATTCATCACGGGGGACGCATGTGTCCCTCTTCGCTGCTGCCCGGACAGCCGGTGTCCGCCTCGGCCGAACCCGCCGAGCGCCCGGGCTTCGACCGTCCCCGCCCGATGACGCACGACGAAATTCTCGAAAGCATCGACGCCTTCGCCGCGGCCACGCGCCGTGCCATAGAGGCCGGCTATGACGGCGTGGAAATCCACGGTGCCAACACCTACCTGCTGCAGCAGTTCTTCTCCCCGCATTCCAACCGGCGCTCCGACGACTGGGGCGGATCGCTGGAGAAGCGCATGCGCTTCCCCCTCGCCGTCACCGACGCCGTGTGCGCCGCCGCCGCGCAGGCGGGACGTCCCTTCGCCGTGGGCTATCGCATCTCGCCCGAGGAGGTCGAGGAGCCGGGCATTACCATTGCGGAGACGCTTGAACTCGTTGACGCGCTGGCAGAGCGTCCCCTGGACTGGCTGCACGTGTCCGTGCGCAGCTACCTCGCGGGTTCGATGCGCGACGACAGCGACCGGGAGCGTCCCACGCGCTGCATCATCGACCGCGTCGCGGGACGACTGCCCGTGATCGGTGTGGGACTGGTGTACAATCCCGAGGACGCGCAGTTCATTCTCGACGACGGCTGCGCGGCCGTTGCGCTCGGACGCATCATGCTCATGGAACCCCGCTGGGTGGAAAAAGTCGCCGAGGGACGCGCCCGGGAAATCCGCGCCACCCTGCCCCGCAGCGGCGGCGCCGAACAGCTGCAGCTCCCGCAGCCGCTGTACCGCACGCTGCTCGCGCGTGAAGGCTGGCTGCCGGTCGAGGAAGAAGAGGAGCAGCAGTGATGAAAAATGTCCTCGTCGTGACGTATTATTTCCCGCCGTCCGGCGGCCCGGGCGTGCAGCGCGTGCTCAAGTTCTGCACCTACCTGCTCGACAACGGCTGGCGTCCCGTCATCCTCACCGTCAAGGACGCCGACTATCCCGCACGCGACGAATCGCTGCTCAACGAGATTCCCGCCGAGGCCATCGTCTACCGCACGCCGATACTCGAGCCCTACGCCGTATACCGCGCCTTCACCGGCAAGAAAAAGGGAACGCCGGTGGACGTCAACACCATCCCGAAACCCGGCGAAAAACGTTCGCTCAAAGAGACTCTGGCCGAGTTCGTGCGCGCGACGTTTTTCATTCCCGACGCCCGCATGGGCTGGATCAAGCCGGGGGTGAAGCAGGGACTGGAAATCATCGAAAAGCATGACATCCAGGCCATCTATTCCTCCTCCCCGCCGTACAGCTGTTCGATGATCGCGCGCAATCTCAAGCGGAGAACCGGCCTGCCCTGGGTGGCGGGCTTCCGCGACCCGTGGCGCGGCTTTCTCTCCGCGCCCAACCGCTGGTGGCTGCCCGATGCGATCGACCGCGCCTACGAGCGCTCGGTGTACGCGGAATGCGACCGCATGGAAGTGGCCTGGGAGGGCATCGCCAAGGACTTCGCGGGCAAGTACCCGGACCTCGACACCGCGAAAGTGCATCACCTGCCGAACGGCTTCGACAGCGCCGACTTCCCCACCGTCGAGGTTGTGGAGAAAGACCGCTTCGTGGTCACCTACACCGGGTCGATGTATGGCAAGCGCAATCCGGAAAGCTTTTTCGCCGCCGTGGCGCGACTCGTCGAACAGGGACGCGTCGACCCGTCGGATATCCGCCTGCAGTTCATCGGCCGCTTCGGCGCCGAGGTGCGCGCGATGTTCGATCACCCCGTGCTCGCCGACAGCATTCTCGTGCACGACTATATGCCGCATGCCGCCAGCGTCCGCCATCTCTTCCAGAGCGACGCCCTGCTCATGGTCGTCGACGATTTCAAGGGGAACGAGGAGATCGTCCCGGGCAAGGTGTACGAGTACATGGGCTCGGGCAAGCCCGTCATCACCCTCGCCCCCGAGGGCGCGGTCACGCGCGTGATCGAGGAAACGCGCTCCGGCCGCTGCGCGCGCTCGAAGAACATCGACGGCATCGCCGACATCTTCCTCGACTTCTACACGCAGTGGAAGGAAGACCGTCTCGGAACAGAACAGGACCGCGCGCGCGTCATGACCTTTGAGCGCAGCGCCGTCACCCGCCGCCTCGCCGCCCTGCTCGACGACGTATCCGGGACATCAGCGGACAGCTGAATCCCCGCCCCCTCGCCGCTACAACAGCACACCCACCCCCAGCAGAAGGGCGACGGTACCGACGGAGACATCGGCAGCGCCGAGCACTCCGTCCGCATCATAGTCCTGCTGCCGATAGTTCAGTTCAATGCGCACGAGGCCGGTGTTGCCCGCGCGCAGCTTCAATCCCGCTCCCGCCTGCAGAACGGTGACATCGAAGCTGTCCTTCGCTCCGCCCGGATGCCAGTGCACCGGATTTATGATTCCGTTTGACAGTCCCCCTCCCCCGCGGACGAACGCGGCGACGACGGTGCCGCGGAAGAAATGCGTGTACGCGAGGTTGAGTAGCAGCGACTGTGCCGGCCGATATCCTTCCACGGCACGCAGTCCCGCTTCGAACTCTACGGCGACGCCGCGGAATATGTAGTACGCCGGCGTGACGGCGATATAGGCGAACGTCAGCGACGATTCCACTTCGTTGCTGCCTTCCGTTCCGTTCCAGGACATCGTTTCACTCACGCTCCCTGCCGTCCCCGAGAGCTGCAGCTCGTACTGTCCCTGAAGGAACTGCGCCTGCGTTGGAATGGTGAACAGGAAAAGGGCGATAAGAATCAAAACCGTGCGCATGGGACCTCCGTTCCGTTGCATTCCATATGCACATCCCCCCGGCGAACGCGCTCTCACGCGCCGCAGGACATCACTCAGGACATGCCGTGTCGTATGCAGGGATACTAGCGCCTCCCCTCGACATAGTCAACATCACGCATAAAAAAGGGGCGGCTTCGAAGCCGCCCCTGCACGAATGCATCACGCGTGCGCGCTTATCCCTTCACATCCGGGAAAAGCTTCGCGAGCACGGCGCGGTCGGGTTTCGGGGTGAGCAGGCTGACGACGATCAGCATGCCGATGGAACCGATGAGCGCGGGATAGATGCTGGGAATGCCCCAGGCGTCCTCGCCGATCATGACCTGCGGCGCCACGTAGGGAAGCACGAAGTCGAAGAATATGGCGAGGGTGGCGCCGGTGACGATGCTGGCCACGCCGCCCTGTTTGGTCGCGCGTTTCCAGGACAGCGCGGCGAAGAGCGCGGGCGTGATGGCCACGCCGTATATGGTGTAGGCGAAGTAGGCGTACTTGAGCACCGAGATTTCCCAGCCCATGACGGTGGGCAGGAAAATCATCAGGAAGGCCACGAGTCCGAGCACGACGATGAACACTTTCTGCAGCGCCACCATGCTCTCCTGCGAGGCGTCGGGCTTCATGAAGCGCTGGTAAATGTCGCGCATGATGTTGGTCGACGGACTCAGCAGGTAGTTCATGCCGGTGGAAATCACCACCACCACGGCGGCTGCGAGCAGCAGCAGTCCGACCGGCGCGGGCACCATGTCGCGCGCGGCGTACAGCACGACGGCGGCGGGGTCGATCGAGGGATCGGTCCAG
>CAJXSA010000183.1 GCA_913060595.1 uncultured Ignavibacteria bacterium | reverse complement strand
GAAGGAGCGGGAAGCGGCGAAGGAGCGAGAGGCGGCGAAGCAGCAGGAAGCGGCGAAGGAGCGGGAGGCGGCCAAGCAGCGGGAGGCGGCCAAGCAGCGGGAGGCGGCCAAGCAGCGTGAGGCGGCCAAGCAGAACGAAAGTGAAGAAGACATCCTGCGCAGCATGGAGGAGGAATTCGCCCTGCGGGAAGAACGCGCGGACACAACGTTCGGATCGAAGGGGCGGAAGTCGGCGGCCGAGTCGCGGAAGTCCGCAGGAAGTGAAAAGCGGAATGCGCAGGAATCCGCAGCGACGGCCTCGCGGCGCAGCCGAACGGACGAAGACATCGACAATCTGCTCGCCGAGATAGAGAATACGCTCGCGCCGTCGGCAGAGGCTCCACGGAAGATCACAAAGAAAGCGGCACCTCCGCCGGAAGCCGACCCTATGGTCACGTCACATTTGAAATGGCTGAAAACATTCAATTCCACATTTTTGAACGCATATGAATCCCGAAACGCACGCCTCGCTGCAGGCACTCGAAAAAGAGCTTGAACGACTGCGGTCCGCGGTCGATCACATCGACCAGGCCAAGGCGGTGGCGCAGAAAGTCGTCGCGGCCGTCGGTCTCATTCAGAAAAAATACAGTGAGCATCTCGATGCGCTTCTTGATGCGCAGCGCGATGCCGCCGCACAGCTGGGTGAGGGAAGCCAGCAGCGCTTCGACGAAATCAGCGGCAGCGCGCGCAGGCATATCCTTGAGTCTGCCGCGCGGGCAAAAAAATATCTCGAGGACTACAACACGCAGTTCATGCAGGCTCTTGAATCTGCGCGTGACGCGTCGGATGGTCATATCGACCGCATAGCGCAGGAAGCCGGGGGCATCGTCGAGACTGCGGGCAGCAGGCTCGAAGAACTGACCGTGAAGGCCGCCGCGGTGGTTTCGGGCACGGAAAAGAAAAGCGCGGAGGCGATCCGGGCGGCAGCAGATAAAATAAGCGCGCAGCTTCAGGCGACAGGCGCGGCGATGGAAGACCGCGTCGTGGACCTGCTGCAGCGTGTGGAGGAGAAGTTCGCTGAAACCGAGGCTTCTGCAGCGGAGCTCCTGCGGGAAAGCGCGTCCGCCGCGGCGCAGCGCATCGCGGAAGTGGGGAAGCAGACAGCGACGGCGGTCGAGCAGCTCGATACCCGCGCCCGTCATCATGTCGAAGAAGTGGGCACGCTGTCGAAAACCAGTCTGCAGGAAATCCGTCAGTACGCCCAGAACAGCATAGAGGAGACGGGAAACCAGTCCAAGAAGATTTACGCGGCGATCAAGAAAGCGCATGACCAGCAGATCACCGAGTTCGAGAAGGTCACGGTTTCGGCGGACGCGCTGATCGCTGCCTCGGGAAAAATCGTGCGCACCATCGACGCGATCGATTTTCCGTCTCGTCTTCAGACGATTGAAAGCGATATCCGCAACCTGGATTACAATCTCAATTCCGCCATGTCCCGTCTCGACGCGCTCGAAAAATCCACCGAGAACGCGTTGGCGTCCTTCAGCAATGAGGTGAACAACAAGCTCGGCCGGCTTGAAGCGTTCACCGAAAAGACCATTCGCGGCATGAACGACGAGATCGAAAAGCGCTTCGCGGAGCGGCAGCAGCAGGCGCAGGGGACGCGTACACTGGTCATCATTGTTCTTGTTTTCAACATTCTCATCGCCATCGGACTGTTCATGGTATGGAGCGGACAATCGGACAACAGCGACCCGGTTCCAGTCGAGACCCCGTATGTTCCCGCCGACTCCCTGGACGCGGCGGCCGGGGAAGCGGTGCCCTGACAACCCCGCCGACCGGACTTGCGCCGCATTTTGCCGCATCCTACATTTACAGTTGTACACCATCCAAACGTGTTCCGCCGCGCCAGCCATGACGCGGCGGTCCGGTATATGTTAGACGAACAGGAGTTGCACGATGAAACGCATGCACGGCCTCGCCGTTGTCCTGCTGCTTCTCACCGGCTGCGCATCCGCGCCCGTCGACATGTCTCCGCGCATTGATTACGATCACGGGACGGATTTTCGCATCTATAAAACGTACCGCTGGTTCGACGGCCCATTCCTTCCCGGTGATCCCGCGACACGGGACGAGCCGCAGTACAGAACGGTGCGCGACGCCATCAACCTGGTCCTGAGGGAAAAGGGGTATGACTGGCAGCAATTTTCGCCGACAGACCTCGTCTTCCACGTGCACAGCGGCTTCGATGGCGTGGAGAAGCCCGAAAGCTGGATCACGTACAACTGGTACAAGCCCTGGTGGGGCGGCTACGGCCCCATGGCGGAGATCAGCCGCTATGACAGGGGCACGCTGGTGCTCGACGTGATCGATGCGAAGAACACCACGCTGATCTGGCGCGGGATGCTGCCATCGTTTTACACCCCGGAAGGGGGAATCACCGACGTCGAGACGCTCGGTCCGCGCATCAGGGAAGTGCTGAAGGAATTTCCGGCGGCGATCCGCTGACATTGCCGTGGGCGCTGTGAGTTCCACGGTTTCGCAATTAGTACATGCAATCTCACAAGTGACGAATATCGATGCAGAGCACTTTTGATTTCGGAGGAGACATCGTCTGGCGTCCCACGCAGGACGAGATCGAGCGCAGCAACCTGCATGCGTTCATGAGAGAACACGAGATCGCCTCGTACGACGAACTCATGCGGCGCTCAACCGCGGATGTCGCCTGGTTTACCGACGCCGTGCTTCGCTTTCTCGATATCCGCTTCACCGCGCCGTATACCAGGGTGCTCGACACCGGTGAGGGGGTTGCGTTTCCTCGCTGGTGCGTGGACGGCAGGATGAACATCGTCCGCAACTGCACGGACAAGTGGGCCGAAGACGCGGTGCACCGTGAACGGCCGGCGGTCACCTGGGAAGGGGAAGAAGGCGTGCAGCGCACACTGAGCTACGGTGCGCTTGCCGCGGAAGTGAATCGCTGCGCCAATGCGCTCCGGCAGCAGGGCTTCGGCAAAGGCGACGCGATCGGACTCTACATGCCCATGACGCCTGAAATCGTGATCGCGTTGCTCGCCATTGCGAAAATTGGCGGTGTGATCCTTCCGCTGTTCTCCGGCTACGGTGAGCAGGCAGTCGCATCCCGCCTGAAAGATGCGGACGCCGTGGCGCTGTTCACCGCGGACGGTTTCTATCGCCGCGGGCAGGTGGTCGACCTCAAGCGCGTCGCCGACGCTGCCGCGAACAATGTGCCGACGCTGCGGCGGGTGTTCGTCCTGCGGCGCACAGGTCATGACATCCCGATGCGGCAGGAGCGAGACCTCTGGTGGCATGACATCATCCCCGCACAATCGGAAACCGCGGAGGCCGAGGACACGGCGGCGGAAGACCTGCTCATGATCATCTATACGTCGGGCACGACCGGCCGTCCCAAGGGTGCGGTGCACACGCATTGCGGATTCCCGGTCAAGGCGGCCCAGGATATGGCGTTCGGCACCGACGTGCATGCCGGGGACTGCATCTACTGGATGACGGACATGGGGTGGATGATGGGACCATGGCTCGTGTTCGGAGCCACGCTGCTCGGAGCACATTTTTTCATCTCCGACGGGGCACCGGATTACCCCGGTGTCAATCGCCTCTGGCAGCAGGTGGAAGACCACGGCATCAACGTGCTCGGCATTTCACCGACACTTGTCCGCGCCCTGATGAAGCACGGCCTGGACCCGGTGCGCGCGCATGACATCGCATCGCTGCGCGCCTTCGCCTCGACGAGCGAGCCCTGGAATCCCGACCCGTGGATGTGGCTGTTCCGCGACGTGGGGGAATCCCGCCGGCCCATCATCAATTATTCCGGGGGCACCGAGATCAGCGGCGGAATCGTCATGGGCAACCCGGTGCTGCCGCTCAAGCCCGCCTCCTTCTCCGCCGCGTGTCCGGGCATCGCCGCCGACGTGTACGATGAAGAAGGACGTCCCCTGCGGAATGCGGTCGGTGAACTGGTCATCACCGCGCCCTGGATCGGCATGACACGGGGATTCTGGCGCGACCGCGACCGCTATCTCCAGACGTACTGGTCGCGCTGGGACGATGTGTGGGTGCACGGTGATTTTGCCGCCATCGACGAGGATGGACTCTGGTACATCCTCGGACGTTCCGACGACACCATCAAGGTGGCGGGAAAGCGCATCGGTCCGGCGGAGCTCGAAAGCATTCTCGTCGAGCACCCCGCCGTCAACGAGGCGGCCGCCATCGCCGTCCCGCATGAAGTGAAGGGAAACGCCGTGGTCTGCTTCTGCGTGCTGAATCCCGATGTCGAGGCGACGGACGAACTGGTCGCTGCGCTGCGTGCCGCCATCGTCCGCGACATGGGAAAGCCGCTCGCGCCGCGCAGCATTCTCTTCGTGTCCGACATCCCCAAGACGCGCAACGGAAAAATCATGCGGCGCATCGTCCGCAGTGCCTTCCTCGGGCAGGATCCCGGGGACACCTCCAGCCTGGTCAATCCCGGGGCCGTCGCCGAGATTCAGGCCCTGGCCTGACAGATTTTGCTGTATGTGACAGTATATTTCGGAAAAAATAAATTTTTTCCGAAATAGGGAACTTCCCGCGCGATTCGCGCTGTTGATACATCGAAACATGTAAATATCTATATGTGACGATGTGATCATGACCATCACCATAGAAAAGACAGAACAGGACATTATGGAGGAAGCGGCCGGCATGCTGAAGGCGGTCGCGCATCCCGTGCGTCTCGCCATCGTCGGCATGCTCGACGGCGGTGTGCGCCGCAACGTGACGGACCTTTTCGGCTCCCTCGGCCTCGAGCAGGCCGTCGTGTCGCATCATCTCGCCATACTGCGGGATCGCGGCGTGCTGAGCCAGGAACGGGAAGGGAAGCATGTGTATTATTTTCTCCGCCACCCGCGGCTGACCGAAATCGTGCATCGTGTCAAGGACTGCTGCGTGGCGCAGGGGGAAGGATGACAGAACTGTTCGGATTCCTCGCCGCTGTTCTCATCGGCGTCACGCTCGGACTCATCGGTGGGGGCGGCTCCATCCTGACCGTTCCCGCGCTGGTGTACCTCGTCGGCGTCGCACCGGTCCCGGCCACGGCGTATTCGCTGTTCATCGTGGGACTGACGGCACTTGTGGGCGCCGTGGCGTACATGCGCAAAGGTCTTGTGAGCTATCGCACCGCGGTGGTGTTCGGCGTTCCCGCCTTCCTTGCCGTCTTCGCGACACGCACGTTCATCGTACCGGCGCTGCCGGCTGAGCTTTTCAGCGTCGGATCATTCGTGGTGAGCCGCGATCTTGGAATCATGCTGCTCTTCGCCGCGCTCATGCTCGCCGCGTCGGTGACCATGATTCGCCGCGGGACGCGTGACGGGATGGAGGGAGAGATTTCTTTCAATTACCCGATGATATTCCTCGAGGGCATCGTCGTCGGTGTGCTGACCGGACTGGTCGGCGCCGGGGGTGGTTTCCTGATCATTCCCGCGCTGGTCGTGCTCGCGCGGCTTCCCATGAAGCTTGCGGTCGGCACCTCGCTGCTGATCATCGCCGCAAAGTCTCTCATCGGCTTCACCGGCGACATGATGACAATGAGCATCGACTGGCGTTTTCTCGGAATTTTCTCCGTGTTCGCCATCGGCGGGATACTCGCCGGGAGCTGGCTGACACGCTTCATTTCGGGATCGCGGCTCAAACCCGCTTTCGGCTGGTTCACCCTGGCCATGGGAGTATATATCATCGGCAGAGAACTTGCATACAATTCTTTCTAACACCAATCACGGATACACAGCCATGTTCAATGACATATTTTCCGCCCTTCGCGGCAGCAAAACCAAGGTTCCCAACATCGGTGCGGACGAGTTCGCCCGCCTGATGGAAGAACAGTCCGAGGCCCTCGTCCTCGACGTGCGCACGGCGGGCGAGTTCCAGGCGGGACACATCCCGGGCGCGCGCAACATCGACATGATGAGCCCGCGCTTCCGCGACGAAATCAGCGACATCAGCCGGGACAGCGTCGTGCTGCTGTACTGCCGCAGCGGGAACCGCAGTTACCACGCCGGCAACCTGATGAAGCAGCTCGGTTTCGAGCACGTCTACAACCTGGCCAGCGGTCTTCTCGAGTGGCAGCAGCCGCTCGCCCGCTGAGTTATCGGATACGAATACAGAACATAAAGAATAGAGGATACCATGTTTTTCGAACACATATATGAGAAAGGACTCGCACAGGCGAGCTACCTGGTCGGCTGCCAGGCGACCGGAGAAGCCGTGGTTATCGACCCCCGCCGCGACATAGACGTGTATCTCGAGCTGGCGGAAAAGAACAATCTTCGCATCACGCATATCACCGAAACACACATCCACGCGGATTTTCTCAGCGGTGCGCGTGAGCTCGCAGCCGCCACTGGCGCCGCGCTCTATCTTTCCGATGAGGGCGGAGCGGACTGGTCCTACGGTTTTGCACATGAAGGACTGCGCGGGGGAGACCATTTCATGGTCGGCAACCTCCGCATCGACGTCATGCACACGCCGGGACACACGCCGGAACACATTTCCTTCCTCCTCACCGACACCCCGGCGGGTGACACTCCTGTCATGGTCTTCACCGGCGATTTCGTTTTCGTCGGCGACGTGGGGCGTCCCGACCTGCTCGAGAAAGCTGCGGGCATCAAGGGCACCCGCGAACAGGGGGCGCGCGATATGTTCGCCTCGCTGCGGCGCTTCCGCACACTGCCGGATCACGTGCAGGTCTGGCCCGGACATGGTGCCGGCTCCGCCTGCGGGAAATCCCTCGGCGCGGTCCCCAGCAGTACGGTGGGCTACGAGAAGCTGACGAACTGGGCCCTGCGCATCGAGGACGAAGAGGCCTTCGTGCGGGAACTGCTCGACGGACAGCCGGAACCGCCGAAGTACTTCGCGATGATGAAAAAACTCAACAAGGTCGGTCCGAAAGTGCTCGGGGGACTGCCGCATCCGGCACGTCTTACCATGGCACAGTTCGAGGAAGCCGTCGAGCGTGGCGTGACCGTCGTCGACACGCGGGACAAGCTGTCCTTCGCCGGCGGGCATTTCCCCGAGAGCATCAACATCCAGGATAACAGCGCTTTCAGCACCTGGGCAGGCTGGATGCTCGACTACGAGCGGCCCTTCCTTCTCGTGGCCTCCGAGAGCCGTATCGGCGACCTGACCCGCGCCCTCGTTCGCATCGGACTCGATCAGGTCGTGGGCTATGTCAGCGATATGGACCGCATCGGTGACGCGGGACACAACATGCGCGTCCTTGAGCAGATTACCGTCGAGGAGTTGCGCGCAAACCGGGAGCACTACCATGTTCTCGACATTCGCGGAGAAACCGAATTCGCCGCGGCGCATATTCCCGGCGCAGAAAACATTCATGCGGGATACCTGGTCGATCAGCGCGAGCGCATTCCGACCGACCGTACGGTCGTGGTGCACTGCGTGAGCGGAGACCGGTCGTCCATCGCCAGCAGTGTCCTGCTGTCCATGGGCTTCCGCAACATCCGAAACCTGACCTGCGGCTTCAACGGCTGGAAACAGG
>CAJXSA010000182.1 GCA_913060595.1 uncultured Ignavibacteria bacterium | reverse complement strand
TGGGAAGCGGCCATACTCAAGGCGGCGGAGGACGGTCCGGGCGCAGTGCCCACGGTGCTGGTGCGCAGCCAGCGCGTCAACGACAGCGTGCACGTGCTGATACGCGACAACGGTGCGGGCATCGGGGAAGATCTCGCCGATCGCATTTTCGAGCCCTTTTTCACCACGAAGCGTGACAGCCGCAACGCCGGGCTGGGCCTGTCGATGAGCCACGAAATCATCACGCAGCTGCATCGCGGCGAACTGAAGGTCCGCTCGGAAGCCGGCAAGTTCACCGAGTTCGAAATACGCCTGCCGGCCGGCAGTGATTAGATGTCCTTCTTCCAGATCACCCTCACTTTCTTCTTGCCCATCTTGTTTCCTCCGGGGGGATGCTCGGGCGGTTTGTAAGCGAATCGCATGGGTGCGTCCGGGGTGTGCGGCTGGTCTTCTATCATGATGGGGCCCTGACCGTTGAGATTCTCGCAGGGAGCGAGTGTCGCATCACCGATACGCGGGAAGATATGCAGGAAGCATCTACCGTTCTCCACGACCACCCACTGATCGCTGCTGTCGATCTGCAGGGGTGCCGATGTGCAGGTCGTCATCCCGGGCTCAGGAGAATTCGCGACAGGGGGAACATTGCCCTGGTCACCGGGCGGAAGCAGGCAGTTGCTCCCCTCGCTGTTCATCGCGTAGCTGCACGGATGCTGCGAGTCGTCGAGACGGGATTTCAGATGCTTCTGGTCAGCCGTGATGATCACGGTTTCATACTGCAGTTCGAAGCAGCATTGATCGTCCGCGAGCGGCGGCGGGGGTGATTCTTCGGCTTTGACCGTGAGATAGTATATCCCATGCGCCTGGAATTCGAGCTTGTACGGTTTTCCGAGTATATACGCCATTGTGCGCCTCCTCTCAATTAGTATTACGGGCCGAAATAGACAGCAAAGCATACGAATATCTTCTGCCCTTGTCAAGTTCCGACCCTGAACAGAAAACGGCGCCGCTGCTGCGGCGCCGTCCTGTATCGCTGCGATTGCGCGTGGAAAACCGCGGCGCGGCGTTCCTACATGTCCTTCTTCCAGATGACTTTCACTTTCTTCTTCCGCAGCTGCTTCCTTCCCTTGTCGTCTTCCGGGATGGGGTAGTAGAGGGCATGCGGGATTTCGACGGGATCCTGGCTCCCCTGCGCGGTCACTTCACTGTAATCCGCACAGGGCTCGAGAGCCGGGGCACCGCCCTCGGTGCTTTTCATCACGAGACCGAAGCGGAGAAGGGCGTAGTCCGCTGATACGACCTGGGCCCAGTGCTCGTCGATGAGAATGGGAAGCTCGTCCGACCAGTTGAGGTTGGAAAGCTCAAGGCTCTCATGGTTGCAATACCCGGATTCCTGGGCGTCCGCGATCAGCTGGCAGAATCGCACTTCGCTGGTCAGACCGTAGTAATTGCTGCCGGGACCGTCGGGACTGTTGATGCGCGCGCGGAAGGAGCACGGTTCGTGCATCGTTTCCATCTCGAAGATGAAGTGATCCTCGGGTATCTCCTCGTATTCGCGCACGGTGACTTTCACCCAGTAATCTCCATATACTCCGAATGTCAGCTTGTACCAGATATCCGTGTACATGTCGGTTCTGTCCGGTCCAACCTTCTTGGCCATAGCATCATCTGCCATCGCATACCTCCTCTTGTGTCTGCATTACGTGGAATAGACAGCAAAGCATACGAATATCTTCTAACGAAATCAAGCGGAGCGGAGCGCCGGGGCTCCGTCTCCGCCTGACTGCCATGCCTGCGGCGGGGTGTTTATTCGTAGGTGACCTGTATGCGCGAGACGAAATTCGAGGCGAAATCCCTGTCAACGTAGCGCATCTCCTCTGCATCGTGGTTGAGCGCGGTGATGGAGACGAAGGGCGTGTTGTTGACGATGAAGTCGTTGCCGCTGCCGGGCTGGAAGACGCCGTACTGGTCCGCGTATGTCCATCCCAGCTTGTCGACCAGCTCGCGCGTGTAATAGTCCTGCACGGCCTCCCGGGCGTCAGCGCAGATGAGAATGACGAAGCGCATCGACGTGGCGCCTTCGCCGAGCCTGCCGCTGGAAATGATGAAGGAATCGGGGAACGGGGGAATGTCGATTTCCGATGCCTTCGGGGCGTCCTCCGGGTGCACGGCGCTGTAGGCTTCGCCCTGCATTTTTGCCCACGGCGCGTACGCGTCCTTGCCGACAGTGGGAAACTGGCTCCAGCTCGCGCTCTGCACTGCTTCCGCGCTTTCGCCGATGACGTCATTGTTATCCTGTACATCGCCGCAGGCGGCAATCAGCACTGCGCAGGCAAGAAGAAACATTGTCGCGTATTTCATGGGATACCTCTCAACAGATTGGGAAAGTTGAACATGCAGGGGATACTGTCCCTGCCCGCGCGCTGCCGGGGCGGCGCTGCAGGTGGGGGAGGTGCTGCGGATGAAAGGTGCGGGTATCTGTGCTGCGACGTGGTGTGCGTCGTTGAAATCCTGCCGCGCAGGGGGCGCGGGGCTTCATCTGCTGAGAGAAAAAAAAGGTGCGTATGTCAATTATTATGGACCTAAATACAAAATTCTCAAGCAGATGTCAAGAGTACACGATCGGTTTATCTCCAGAACTCTTGACCTTTTGTGGCAGAAATCGTAATACATATGCAGCAACCTGGAGACCGGAATACCTCAACATTGCAGTGAGTGGGATATGCTGAACAATTACGATCGCATCGCGGATTTGTATGATCTGTACGTGACCGCCGACTACGACATCGGCTTCTGGAAAACGGAGTGCGCGGACGCGGGAGACGTGCTGGAAATCACGGCGGGAACGGGACGGGTCACGCTGCCGCTGCTCAAGGCGGGACTGCGCATCACCGCAGTGGACGTGGCCATGCATCAGCTCGAACGTCTGAAGAAAAAGGCGGAGGACGAAAACCTCACCGTGGAGACGGTGCAGGCGGACATGCGCGACCTCGATCTCGGCCGCCGCTTTCCGCTGGTCATCATTCCCTTTCAGTCCCTGCAGGAGCTGACCGACAGCTGCGACGTCACCGCCGCGCTGCGCGGGGTGCGCGCGCACCTCGCCGATGGCGGACGCGCCCTGATCACACTGCATCACCCGGGGGCGCAGAGTGCGGGATCATCCCGTGCGCTGCTGCTGGTCAACGACTCTGAACTCAAGAACGGGAACCGCCTCCTGTTCTGGAATGCCCGCACCTTCGACGCTGAAAGCAACATCGGCACCAGCTATCAGCTGTACGAGGAGTACGACGTGGACGGCGTGCTGCACCGCAAGAGGCTGTTCTCCCCGAAGTACCGCGTCTACGCGAAAGACGAATTCGCCGAGCTCGCCTCACGCGCCGGACTGCGCATCACCCGCGAATGGGGCGGCTACGACTGGTCACCCCTCACCGAGAAGAGCTGCTTCATGATCTTCGAGTTGAAAGTCTGACACAGAGTACACAGAGTTTTCGGAGGACACGGAGGAAACGTAGCGCAGAGTGTCGCAAAGTTAGCGCAGAGTGGCGCAGAGGGGAATATTTGAGCGGTTGAGCGCTCGTGAATTTCAACTCTGCGTTTCCTGCGTGAACTCTGCGACACTCTGCGTTACGGTTCTGTGGGGGTTGCGGTTTTGGGATAAATTGAGTACTGTTTCGGCATAATTGAACATGATAAGCCCGGTCCTCCTGATCGCCTGGGGAGATGGGCATGGACCCATGGCGGCCGTCGTCACCGAGTGACCGGGACGGACGGAACAGCTGTATGGAGGTCGCCATGACCGGTCACTGCAAACATACTGTCACGCTCACGCTGCTGCTGCTCTGCCTGGGAGTGCAGCACACGTGCATCGCACAGGATCAATCCATCGTCGTGCGTCGGGACCTGCTGCCGGATGTGAACACCTCGCTTCCCGCCGCCGTGGATTCGGCCCTGCGTTGCGGACTTGCCGGACTGCCGGCCGCGGGCATCGCGCTGCTGGAACAGCCGCTGCAGTCGGCCCGCGGCAGCGGCACGATGGAAACGCTGATGGCGGGACTGCAGGCATCGTTCTACTCCGAACTCGGCATGGTGCGCCGGGCGGATGAACTGTACGCGCAGTACCGCGACGGCATCCTCGCGATGCCGTACGCTCCCTACGGCGCCTGCCTCCGCGCAGCGCTGGCGCTGCATCAACACCGCATGGGACGACGCGAGGAGGCGTTCAACCTCATTGCGGGCAGCGCACGCCTGGCCGGGGATGTGACCGGAACGCGTGCCATCGCGAGCGGGCGCTATCACCTCGGCGTCATCATGCAATGGGAGGGCGCCGAGACGAAGGCGCTGGAGCATTTCGCGGCCGCGGCGCGCATCGCGCAATCTGACCCGGCCCTGCGCGCGGATGCGGCCCGGTACTGGGCGGCCTACGCTTCAGCTCTCGCGCATGACCGCCAGCTCGACCGCGCGTCCCTCGCCTACGTACGCGCAATGGATTTCGCACGCGACGATCCCCTGGCGCGACTTCGCCTGCTGCCGGACATCGCGCTGGCGCGCACGGAAATGCTGCTCGACCAGGGGCGCTCTGCCGACGCCGAAGCGCAGCTTTCCGCAGCGGAATGGCCGGTGACCTCCCGCGGCACCGCGGCGCTGCACGGACATGCGAACGAAGTGGCAGCCCGCCTCGCCTTCGCGCAGGGCAACATCCCCCACGCGCAGCGGCAGCTCCGCGAGGCCATGGTGGAATACCTGCTCGCGCTGGCAGACGAAGAGGAAACCTGCACGCTGCATGAACGCGATCGCGTTGCCGCGCATCTGCAGTCCGTCATCGACATGGCCTTTTCCTCCATGCTGCATGATTCTCTTTTCGTTCCGGAACTCTCCGCCGTTGCGTGGAATGCGCATGTGGCGCTCCGCTCGCTCGTCCGTGCCGGCAATTTCGATCCTCTGCAGGCTGCGGATGACGCAGACGTCCGGAAGCGGGAAGAACGCTGGCTCCGGCTTCGCATGGAAAACGAAATGAGCTTTCTGCCGGACGAACCCCTGCGCCGTCCGCGACACCGTCCGCGGCTGCGGACGCGCGAGGGAAGCGTGCGCATCCCGACGCTGCAGGGCTTCGCCGCGGCGCTGCCCGCAGGCACGCGTGGCATGGTCATGCGGCGCTTCCATGACGAACGGGAAGACGACGCGCCGTGTTACGTGGCCGTGGAGCTCTCGGCCCATCCCGCCGCCCTGCCGCGCATGCGCTGGATCGATGTGACCGGCGCGTTCGAACAGCGGGTGCTGCCCGCCTATGCGCGCAGTCTCCGGGCGCCGCTGGAACTGGACGGTGTGCGGGACTGGGATGCGCTCACCCGCGCACTGCCTCTCGTGACACCGGACTCGCGCCTCTGGCGCTACTGCGGGGAGCCGCTGCGGCAGGCCGCCCGCGGTGATGAACTCGTGTTCCTGCCCGACGGCATGTTCACCGCAGTGAATCCCGCTGCGGTCTACGATGGAAAAAGCGGACGCTACCTGCATGAAGACGTCCGGCTGCACCTTCTCTGCGCCCTGCCGCCCGAAGCCTCCGGGCGCACACTGGGCGAAGCGCTGTCCGCTCGGGTGGCCGTGGGCCATCCCGGGGAAGAAGCGCGGGGCATGCCTCCCATGCATGACGCGCCATCGTCAGAGCCCGGAGATTGCGAGCGTTTCCTGCGCGCGGAAGACGCCGCGTTCGCGGCGGGCGCACGCCGGAGCGAAGCGCAGCTGCGCAGCACGCTTTCCGCCGGGGGACTGGTGCATGTCGACACGCCGGTGCGGCGGAGCGGGGAAGCGCTCCGCATGCCCGACAATCCTTTCCTGCCGCATGCGCGCCGCTGCCAGCATCCCGCCGAGCGCAGCGCGCTTCTCGCGGGACAGGATGAGGCCTTCACCGCGGCACAGAAACGGCAGTACGCCATGTTCGACGCGGACGACGGCGTGCTGCTCGCGGGTGAGATCGGCAGCATGGACCTGCGCGGCACGAACTGCGTGCTGCTCTCGCGCTGCGGCGATCGTCCCTGCGCATCGCTGCCGCGTGAGGAGGGACGCTGCCTGCTGCAGGCGTTCTTCGACGCGGGCGCGCCCGCCGTGGTGCACACGCTCTGGTACATGCCGCAGCGGGTGACGCAGGATTTCCTCGCCGCTTTCCGCGCGTCGCTCGACGCGGGCGGCGGTGTGGAGGACGCCTTCACCGATGCGCGCAGGAAGCTGCGCAGCAAGTACGATCACCCCTATTTCTGGGGCAGCTACCAGCTTCTGCTCGCAGGCCTCGAGCACTGAGGTAGCAACGGGAACCATGGGAACAATGGGAACTACGAAGGGAGCGAAGAAACGAAGGATGTTTCAACGGCTTCGCCGCGGGATCGCGTCGTACGGACTGAGAGGATCAGAACTCGATTTTGAAGCCGCCGAGGAAGAACAGGCCGATCTGGTTGACGACCTGCTCGCTGCGGGTTTTCTCGTTCCACACGTACATGAACACGTTGTCGCGGTCGGAGACGTTCTGCACTTCGATGTAGGAGACGAGATTCCAGCCGGAGAAATGCTGCCGGTTGTCGATGCGGATATCCAGGCGCTGATAGTCGGGCATACGCAGCGTGTTGATGCGTGCGATGTCAAGGACGAAACGATTCTGCTCTGCCGATTCCGGCATTTTCATCGGTGTGCGGGGACGTCCGGAGGCGAAGCTGAACTTGGCGGAAAACTCCCACTGCTCGTCGAAGCGCCAGCCGCCGATGGCGTAGAACACATGGGGGATGTCGAAGCTGCCCGGCCGCTCGACACCGTCGAGTGCCGCATGCCGCGCGCGGGAATACGTGTAGCTGATCTGTCCGTAGAGGTGATTGCTGAGTTTTCTCTGCACGAAGAACTCCACTCCCCGGGCATATCCTTCACCCTCGCTGACCAGCGGGATGAGCCGTCCGCTGATCGTGTAGCTGTCCCCGTCGTTCGCGAGTGAGAGCTGGGGGAATTCCGCAGACACGGGGTAATTCGAATAGCGCTTCACGTAGCCTTCCAGGGAAAGCTTGAGATCAGGGGCCGGATACCAGGCGATACCCGCGATGTAATGCGCGGCCTGTATCGGGAGGAGATTCCGGTTCGCAGGGTGGCCGTTGAGATAAATCATCGCCGGCTGCTGTGCGAACAGTCCGGCGGACGCGGACAGGTTCAGATTATCGCGCAGACGGTAGCGCAGTGCTGCGCGCGGCGAAACGAACTCTTCTCCCGTAAAGCCGTAGCGGTCATAGCGCAGTCCGACGGTCAGGTCGGTGCGGGGCAGTGGAGAGGTGACGGCCTGCACATACGCTGCGCTTCGGTCAGTGCGCACGTCACGGAGGATGTCGGGCCGTTCGATGCCTGCGCTGTCCTGCACGAAAGGACCGCTGTCCGTTCCGGAGAAAATGTCGAATTCCGCGCGCACGAAGCGGTGCTTCACCCCTGCCATCACCTCGGCGATTCCCTTGAGGTACAGCACGGCGTCGTAGGCGAGAATGGTTTCTCCCTCCGTGGAGGCGTTGCGGAAGATGAGGGGCGTGCCGGCGAGCCGCGGGTCGAGCGCTT
>CAJXSA010000181.1 GCA_913060595.1 uncultured Ignavibacteria bacterium | reverse complement strand
GGTGTCGAGATTGCCGCCGTAAATCTGTATGCCGATGGGGCGCTCTTCCTCGCGGATGATCATTTTGTTGCGGGACTTGGTCGGCTTCTTGCTGCGCACCAGGCCGTCGGCGTTGATGAATTCCGTGTACACAAGGTCGGCGCCGAATTCCTTGCACACCTGACGGAAGGAGACGTCGGTCACGTCCTCCATCGGAGCGAGAAGCAGTCCGTTCTGTGCACCAAGCTTTTCGAGGATATTCATTTTCTCGTTCATACGGGATCAGGCAATGGCTTTTGCATAGCTGTCAACAGTCGCCGCGGCGGTTTGATTCCACGAAAACTGCCGGACACGCTCGTTTCCTTTTCTGATAAGGTCGCTCCGCAACGTAGTATTTTCCGTGAACTCTTTCAAGCGGGCGGCGAAGGTATCGGAGTGTTCCGGATCCACGAGCAGCGCGGCGTCTCCGGCGACCTCTGGCAGCGAGGCGCGGTCGGAGCAAAGCACGGGAAGCCCGTGTCGCATGGCGTCGAGCAGCGGGAGACCGAATCCCTCATACAGCGAGGGAAACACCAGTCCCAGCGCATGCGCGTACAGCGGGGAAAGATGCGCGCCGGGAACGTAATCGAGAAACACGCAGCGACCGGACAGACCGAGCCGTTCCGCCTCCTCGCGCATGTCGTAACGGGGATCTCGGCGTCCCGCGATGGCGAGCTGCACGTCACCGGGCATCCCGCCGTCGCGCACAGCCGCGGCGAAGGCCCGCAGAAGCAGTCCGACGCCCTTGTACGGGTCGTGCCTGCCAACGTACAGCAGGTAACGTCCCGCCTGCAGACAGGCTGCCAGTTCCGCAGGCAGCGGCGCACCGGTGGGTTCGACCGTCGGTCCGAGCGGTATGGCGTCGATCGCGGCAAATTCCGCCGGAAAGAGGCGGCGAATGTCCCGTGCGCTATGCGCGGAGTCGGTAATGACACGCGCGCTTCCGCGCAGCGCCCTCCGCACCCATGCGCGGTACACGGGGAGCAGCCGCACCTTGAGGGATTTCGGGATGTACTCCGGGTGCACGAGCGGAATGAGATCGTGAATGGTGCACATCACAGGGACCGGTGCGCGGAGCGGGGCGAAAAAATCAGGACAGTGCAGTACGTCGTACTCCCCCGCGCGCAGCAGGCGCGGCAGCTGCCAGAGATGCGCGGGTTTGTAGAGATCTCCGTCGCGCACGGCGGCAGTCGCGGCCGTGAGATCGTCCGCGCTTTCCACGCGCAGAATTCCGTCCGGGACATACACGTGCAGGGCGATGCGCTCCTGTTCGTGACGCAGCAGCGCGCGGAGCAGCTGATCGCTGTATTCCCCGATCCCGCTGCGATGCGGCGTCAGCGCATGCGCGTCGAAGACGACACGTATGGGACGCGCATCAGCCATCAAGCCGCGCACTGAGGATGTCCGCGATCTGCCTGCTGGCGGTGCCGTCACCGTAGGGATTCTTCCCCGTTGCCATCGCCGCGTAGTTCTGTTCGCTGTCGAGCAGTTCGCTGACGGTGGAAACGATGCGGTCGTGGTCGGTGCCGACGAGGCGCGCCACGCCCGCGTCGATGCCCTCGGGCCGCTCGGTGACTTCACGCATGACCAGCACGGGCTTCTTCAGCGAGGGACCTTCCTCCTGTATGCCACCGCTGTCCGTGAGCAGCAGCACGCTGTTGTCCATCAGCGAGAGCAGCTGCTCGTAGCGCACGGGTTCGATCAGGTGAATGCGTGGTTTGTCATGCAGCACGCGCTGCACGGCTTCGCGCACGTTGGGATTCGGATGCACGGGATACACGATTTCGACGTCATCGTAGCGCCGGGTCACTTCGAGAACGGCCTGCAGCATGCGGTCGAAGGGCGCCCCGAAGCTTTCCCTGCGGTGCGCGGTCACGGTGATGAAGCGCCCCGTGCCTTCGAAAAGGCGCGCGACGACATCCTCGCTGAGTCCGGCCTCCGTCAGCAGAGCGCGCCGCCGCTGATCATCCCAGCTGCCGAGCATGTCACGGCCGAGCAGCAGGGCGTCGACCACGGTGTTGCCGGTGACGAAAATGCTGTCTTCCGCCCTGCCCTCGCGGCGCAGGTTGGCCGCCGCGGTTTCCGTCGGAGCAAAATGAAAATCGGTCAGCGCTGCCGTCATCGAACGGTTCATTTCCTCGGGGAAAGGACTGTAGCGGTCGAAGGTGCGCAGGCCCGCCTCCACATGTCCGACGCGGATTTTCTGATAGAACGCGGCGAGCGCGGAAGTGAACACGGTGGTCGTATCCCCCTGCACGAGCAGAACGTCCGGCTTCAGGTCCTCGAGAACACCGCGCATTTTCATCAGCACCGCGGCGGTCACGTGCTCGAGTGTCTGATTGTGCACCATCACGTCGAGGTCCACATCTTCGCGTATGCCGAAAAACTCCGTCACCTGGCGCAGCAATTCCCTGTGCTGCGAGGTAAGGCAGACCGAGACACGGAAGCGATCGGACTGCTCCTGCAGATGCCTGATCACGGGAGCGAGCTTGATGGCTTCGGGCCGGGTGCCGAATGAAAAAAGAACGTGAAGCATGGGCGGCCATCCGTTGTTGGTCAAACAGGGGAAACCCGCGGCAGCGGCGCCACGGGTTCCGGAATACTAAAGTAGCATGCATGAAGGCTTCGGACAAACTCAGTGCAGGCGGGCAATCTCGGACTGCATTTCGTCGTGCAGCAGCGACGCGATTTCCTCACGGAGCCGATCGACTTCCTCGACATACTGCGCGCGATCCTCTTCCCGGCAGTTCCGGCTCTGGAACTTCCTGAACGCAAGTCGCGTGGAGAGCTGTATGTACATCTTGCGATCTACGGTCGGGGAAATCCACCCCAGCAGCTTGCGCTTGCTGCTGTACGGCAGGTACTGCAGGTGTGTGGCGGGGATACGGCCGAGTTCGGCCTCCTCGGCAAGTTCACGGATCAGCAGGCGGTTCTCGGCGAGCAGCGCCAGCTGCACCACGACGATGATGACCACGAGGCTGAGAAAGATGAAGAGCATGCCGAGGCCCGCCGCCGCGGGATTGTTGATGCTCACCGAGAAGTTCCAGAAGAAATGTATGCCGATGGCCAGCGCCAGTCCGAGGAAACGAAGAGGCCAGCGGCGCGAGACCGGACCAAACTTCGTCATTCCCATGAACGCGCCGAAAATGCCCGTGGCCATCGCATGCATGACGGCAGTGTAGACAGTGCGGACGATGACGAGGAAAACCCATTCCTCCGGCGTGCTCGCGCTGAGGAAATACATGAAGTTTTCCGTCATCCCGAAGCCGAGTCCGATCGCCATGCCGTACACCACACCGTCGGTGATATTGTCGAAACGGCGATCGCGCACGGTCCAGAGAAGGAATACGCCCTTGGTGATTTCCTCCGTCAATGGTGCGATGAATATGGCGTCATGAAACGCCGATGTCCCGAGTGAAACCGACAGGGAGATGCTGAAGACGATGCCGAAAAACACCGCGCCGAGCGCGCCCCATGCGAAATTGAGCAGGAGCAGGCTGACCGGCTCGCGGTCGTAGCGATCCATCAGCCATATGCTCCAGAGATAGAGGAGTATGGGCACAATGGCGAATACAAGGGAGGCAATGGCCAGCATGGGTCGCTCCGGTGGGCGCCGTCCGTGCGGGACGGCAGAAACAGGCGTAATCAGGAAGGAAGATACTGATCAGATCCCATTTTTGGAACCGTTTTCCGCATCTACACGCGTGAGGCGAACGCGGATGACACGGCGTTCCTCGGCTTCGAGCACTTCGATGTGGAGGTGCTCGTAGTCGATGGTGTCCCCGGCCTCGGGGATGCGTCCGAACAGCGTCGTCACGAAGCCGCCCACGGTGTCGTAATCGTCACTCTCCGGGATGGTCACATCGGAGAAGGAATTGAAATCGGAGATGTTGACCATGGCCTCCACCTCGATGCCCCCGTCGGGGAGCAGCGTGTAGGGGATTTCTTCCTCGTCGTACTCGTCGCGGATTTCGCCGACGATTTCCTCGAGAATGTCCTCCATGGTGATCAGTCCCTCGGTGCCGCCGAATTCGTCCACCACGATGGCCATGTGAAGGCGCTTGAGTTGGAACTCACGCAGCAGTTCACTGATGGGCTTGGTTTCCGGCACGATATAGGCGGGACGGATGATGTCCTGCAGGATGATCAGGTCGGGGTGCTGTATCAGGCTGATGACGTCCTTCGCGTAGATGACGCCGATGATGTCGTCAAGCGATTCGCGGTACACGGGCATGCGCGTGAATCCCTCCTCGAGGAAGGACTCGAGTATGCCCGCCGCCGGCGTGGTGATATCCACGGCCACGACGTCCGTGCGCGGAATCATCACCTCGCGCGCCGTGGTGTCTGTGAACTGGAAGATGCTTTCGATCAGTTCGTGCTCCGTCCTGTCGAGCAGTCCGGTCTTCGCGCCGTCCTCGAGAATGTCCATGAGGTTTTCCTCGGAGGTGACGGACTCGCGGAAACTCGCCTCGCCGCGGAACGGACGCAGCAGGATGTTGGCGACGAAGGTCAGCAGCTGCTGCGGGATGTGCAGCAGACGCGAGAGCAGGTACAGTCCGCCGACCGCACGCAGCACGAGCGCGTCGGCATACCGTTCACCGAGGGATTTTGCGAAGAGGTTCACGATGACGAGGAACACCCCGGTCATCACGACGGCCGTCACCAGGTATGCCACCGTGCGAATCAGGGGCAGCAGCCAGGACTGCACGCCGGCGCGCAGAAGCTCCTGCACGGCATACTCGGCGTGCGGCGCCAGGAGCAGGGCGGCGAAGATGATGAGGAAAAGCGTGGCGATCTGCGTCGCACCCTGCACGTCCTCATCCCGGTTCTTGAGACGAAGGGCGCGAATGGCATTGCGATCCTCCCGCTCCGCGAGAGGTTCGAGCTTGCTGCGTGAGGCGGATGTGATGGCGAACTCCGCGACGGCGATCAGTGTCGCGGAAACGAGGGAGGCCAGAAACAGGAAAAGGTCAAGTCCGGGCAAGCCGGTCATGATGGCTCATCTCCATATGACCGGTTGACATGAACGTGACTGCTGCTACTCGGAGGTTCCATAATTGTCGGGGTATGACAGAAGCAGGCATGCGTTGCATGCCTGCGGGTGCCGATCCGCACGCGGCGGGCCGGCAGAAAATCTGTGCTTATCCCAGGCTCTGAACGAACTTCGCCAGCTTGGACTTTTTATGCGCCGCCGTGTTCGGATGAATGATGCGCTTGGTGGCGAGACGGTCCAGGATGGTCGTCACCTTGCGAAACTTCTCTTCCGCGACTGCCTTCTCTTCCGTCGAACGAAGATCCTTGATGGCGGTCTTCATGCGGGATTTGTTCATGCTGTTGTACGCATTCTTCCGGGCGCTGGTGCGCATGCGCTTTTTTGCAGACTTATGCTGAGGCATGATGCTCCTTTGACAAAAATACGAACTCAAATATACGTCGCCGGGGGAACGGATGCAAGATGCGGGGACAAATCAGCGCAGAACGGTGAATTTCCTCAGCAGCGTGCCGCCGGAAGAGCGGAAGAGCAGGAAGTAGCTTCCCGCCGGAAGCGCGGCGGCATCAAGTATTATCTCATGCCGGCCGGCCGCGGCGTCACCGTCGCGAAGCAGGCGCACTTCCCTCCCCTGCATGTCGAGAACGCTCACGCGCAGCGCGGCGTCGCTCTCCACCGTCACGTCCACGCGCGCCATGCCGCGCACGGGTGACGGACGAACCATGCCTGCATGGATGTTCACGAGGCGTTCGGTCGAGAGCAGGCGCGTGCCGTCGGCAAAGCAGAAGTCCGTGAGTGTGAAGCGACCGTCACCATAGGTGCTGATCGCGATCGCGGGGTGGGAGAAGGCGGCCGCGCCGGGACGCAGCACGCTGACCGAATCGCTGCCGATGAGCACGAGAAAGCGCAGGCGGAGCAGCATGTCGGTCTCGCCGGCGAGACGTCCGCTGTCCGCCGCGAACACAAGCACTCCTGCGGTGTCGGAATGCCAGCGTGCGCGCATGCCGGCGGACAGACTGCCGTCGGCATCGATCCCGACGGGATAAAGCATGCTCGCGTCATAGCGCAGCGTGCCGGAAAATGCCGTGATGCCCATTCCCGTGATGTCGCGCGAAAGGAAAAGCGGAACCGCGACGGTGTCGTCCACCGCGCCGCGCACGTCACCTGCCCGCAGTTCCACCGGCAGCAGGTCGCCGCGGCCCTCGAACTGCAGCGCCGCGGGGAGACGCACCGGACAGGGCGACGTCACCACGGTGAAAAGACTGTCCGCGATCAGACCCTGCATGTCCGGCGTGAAGGTCAGCTGCACACGGAGACTGTCCCCCGAAAGAAGGGTCGCCGGCAGCGGGGGCTCTGTCGCGACGATGCGCAGGCGCGGACTTCCGGGCTGCAGTTCCTCCACACGGACAAGATAGCCGGACCGGTTGTGGCCGGTGATCGTGACCACCCCGCTTTCCTCACCGATGGGAGCGAATCCCAGGTCCGTCAGGCCGCCGAAGTCGAGTCCCCCGTCGAAGACGGATGCGCGCAGAGCAGAGCGGAAGGTGTAGAGCTGTCCCTCGATGCGCACATCGCTGCGCAGCACGGCGCTGACGTCGCCGCGGTCACCGGGCTGCGGGGTCAGCGTGAGCCACAGCGTATCCGCGGCATGCGGGGCCAGGGTCAGCGGCAGCGTCGGCGGCTGATCGAAGCTGTAGCGGGAGGCGAAGCCGCCTTCCACCGCCAGGGCGAGAATCTCCATCTCCTCCCCGCTGTTGTTGCGCAGCACGACGCGTGCCCCGCGCATCATGCACACGGCCGTCTCGCCGAAATCGGCGTCGGACTGCGTGTAGGGGCGCGAGACATCACCACTGACGATGATGCGCAGGGTGTCGTCGCAGGGCTGCAGGACGAGACGCAGCGTGTCGACGAACGCGCCTTCGACCGCGGGTGTGAACACGAAGGGCAGGGACTGAATGCGGCGCGGTATCAGCTGCGCCGGCATGCCCGCGTCCGCGGCATAGCCTGCGGGCAGCAGCATGTCGGTGACGCGCAGCACGGCCGATCCCGTGTTCACGCATTCCGCGGAAAAGGAGACGGTGCTGCCGAGCAGCACGCCGCCGAGTGCAACCTGCATCGGTTCCGGCGTCGGCGTCTTCTGCGTCACGCGCGTGCCCTCGAGCGGCAGTTCCACCACGGGCTGCTTCGGCGCATCGGTGCTGACGAAGAGAATGGCGGTGACGAGGCCGTCCGGGGCCGCGGCGGGCTGGAAACGCAAACGGAATTCGCGGCTGCCCGCGGGCGGCACGACTTCGTCCGCCGTCACGGGATTGACGATGACGAACGCGCCTGCGCCCGCACCGCCGAGGGTGCTGCCCTGCAGCGTGACCGGCGCGCTGCCGCTGTTGCGCAGCTCTACGGTCCGCAGCTGCGACTCGCACTGCGCCAGCGTATCGAAACGCAGTTCAGGGACGGCGAAGATGATGTCGCCGTCGATGGCGTCGCCCTCGAGGGAGACGCAGACGGTGTCGGGACAGGGCCGGTCGAACACGAGGCAGAGTTTGCCG
>CAJXSA010000180.1 GCA_913060595.1 uncultured Ignavibacteria bacterium | reverse complement strand
CCACTTCCACGGTGATGTCCACCGGACCGTCGACTCCTGCGAAGTCATACTCCCATGCCATCTCCAGCGTGTCGATGGCCCATGGCGCCACGCGGCGGCGCTCGGTAAACACCGGCGTCTCGCCGCGCGTGACGGTGAGCACCACGTCCACGCTGTCGGACATGCACAGGCCGTAATTGCGCAGGCGGGTGAAGATCTGCGTGCGCGTCTGCTCGCTGACGATGGACGGCTCGGTGCGGATTTCTTCGGCCTGCACGGCCAGTTCCGGCGTGCGCGCAAGGGGCACGCGGGTGGCGGGATCGCCGAGTATGCAGAGCTGATTGACCGTGTGCACCGCGACGGGCGGCAGTCCGCTGTACACGCGCAGGAGATTGCGTTTGCCGAGCAGCGACAGTTCGCCGTAGTTGCGCACGCTGCTGTCGAGCAGGGCGCGGAACATGCCGTCGCTCACGTAGAAATCGTAATTGATTTCGCCGAGTCCGGAGGTGCCATAGGCCACCACGGCGCCGTTCTGCGGCGAGTTGACGAAGCGCTCGTTGAGACCCGTCTCGAAGGGCTCGGCGAAATGCGCGGTGTTGCAGGACATCGTGACGAAGAACAGGTACTTGTCCACGTTGTCGAAAATATCCGGGCGTTCGATGCCCACGTCGATCACGCGTGTGCCGCCGTGTCCCGCGAAGAAAAACCACGAGACGCCGCGGTTTACTTCGGAGATCAGCGTGTCGAGGTCGTCGTAGCTGACCAGGTCCAGCGTTTTCTTCGTGATCAGCCGCGGCTCGATGCAGTTCGGCGTGGTATGCGATTCGATCAGCGATTCGGCGAAACCCTTGAGTATGGCCTGTTCGAAAGGATTCTCCCCGCCGACGGAGAACAGGTAGCGATTGTCCCAGGGCTGCGGCGGCGCGCTTTCGTAGGCGATGATTTTGTCGATCACCGCGTCCGCCGACGCCGGCGTTTCCGCGGGAATGCGTCCCACGGCCATGTAAGGATAGGGATCGTGCTCACCCGGTGTGAAATGCACGTAGTAATTGTCGCTGACCGGATTGCCGTAGGACGGCACGAAATCCACCTTCGACGCCGACGGCGTCACCTGCCGCGCGTCCCAGCTCGCGTCGCCGATGAGTGTGAGGAAGCGCGGTGCGGGTGGCTGCCAGCTGCGCCAGGCGTTCTCGGTGAAGCGGCGTATGGCGACCGGGTCCTTGTGCCCGAAATTGAACTCGTTGTACAGGTCCTCCACGTCCGCCACCAGCGTCGCATAGCCGTCGGCCTGCTGCCGGTAGGATGCCAGGCGTTCGGCCTGCGTGCGGAAATTCCGATGCGTGACGACCAGGTAATCCGCCTGCTGTCCGCTTTCCGCGTAGCCCTGTATGGTGATGGCAGTGACCGAGGCCGGTGCGATCACCGCGGCTGGATCATAGAGATGATAGCGTCCGCTGCTGTCGAGCGCCATGCGCACGCGTCCACCGCCGGTCTCCATTCCCGTCAGTCGTGCGCCCGTACGGAGATTGACGCCCGCGAAGCGGGAAGAGAAGTCCGGCATGTCCACCAGCGCCGTCGCGGGCCGCTCGGCACCCGGATAGCGCGCGGCGGGATCGAGGTCTACCGCTCCCGCGGACGTGGACAGCCCGGAGGCATAGCGCAGTTCGGCATAATCGAGATAGAAGCGTTCGATGCTGCAGGTGGGATTTTCCGGGGGACACTGCACGAGTCCGACGCTGAGCACCGTCAGGCGATTGTCCTCGCCGCGCAGCAGTCCGGCGGGCAGATCATACACGGCTTCCACCACATCACGCGAGGGCACGCGGGTTTCCCCGAGCACCGTGCCGTTGAGCGTGACCCGCATAAGACTTGTGTCGCGCGAGGAGCCGCGCACCCGCACCAGCATACGCGCCGCGGCGGCTGCAGGTGCATTGAGGGAGAACACGGTGCTGATGGAGTCTTTTTTCAGCAGGTAGCCCCAGATCCAGTCTTCCCCCGGCACCTTGCGCGTGAAGGGCATGTCGCTGTATTCGAAATCCCCGCGGTGATAGTCATGTTCTTCCTCGAGATGCGCGAGCAGCGGCAGCGCCGTCACCGGCGTCGCGCCGGGATGCGCTGCGGGGGCGACGTTTTCCTCGCCGAAGCGCTGTCCTGCGTCCCCACCCCACTGCAACAGGTACACATTATCCGTCATCCATTCGTCGTAGAAACGGCCGTCCTCTCCCTCGTTGCGCACGGCGTGGAATATCAAGTCGTCGCCCGGGTCAAGGCTGCCGTCCCCGCCGTCGCGCACATCAACCGGCTGCTCAATGCCCATGAGCGTCAGGCGCAGGGTGGCGGCATCGATGAGCGAGGGATCGACGCCCGCGGCGGTGAAGTCCTCGGTGCGGATGCGGTGCATGCCCGTGGCGGAGGTGCGGATTTTCAGCAGCTGTTCGCCGGCGCGGAAGGGCGAGGATGCGCGGCGCGCGAGCGGTACCGGGGCGCACCATTGCAGGGCGTCTCCGGCGTTCTGCAGTCCCGCGTAAAGTTCCGGGTGCCGGGCAGGCACGCCGCCGGGAGTACCTTCGAGGCGCACGTCCAGCGTCATCGAGCGCAACCAGGTCACGCGCTGCGCGGTCGCGTCATAGCGCGCGGGACGCAGCAGCACGGTGCCGATGCGCAGTCCTTCGCGCACGAAGGCCGCGCCGCTTTCCGCCGGAGCGGGAGTAGTGACCGCGGGATCGGTTTCCCCGGTCTCGGGAGTGAGCGGACGCAGTCCCGCCGAGAACGACTCTTCTTCCATGGAAAGTACGCGCAGCTGCAGTGTGCCGTCCTGCGGCAGGCCGAACTGCAGCGCGGCGAAGGGCAGCACCGGCTGTCCCGGACGGAATTCCTCGACATAGCCCGGGATGCGGATGCGCGAGACCTCTCCCCCGCCAAGGCGGTCGTGCAGCACCGAGGGTTCTGCGTTGCGCACCGTGACGCGCCAGTGCTGCGCGTCGAGGCGTTCGACCGTCACCGGGTCGCGCGGCACGTCCTGCGCGCGCACGTATCCCGTGGCTGAGATGGAAGTGAGGAGAAGCAGTATCAGGAAGCTGCGCATGTTTCCTGCAGAATGGTGAGATAGCTGCGTGCAAGTGCGTCAAGATCGTAATTTTCACGCACATGGCGGTAGGCATTTTTTCCCGCCTCGGCGCGCAGCGCGGTGTCGTCGCGCAGGCGCCGCAGGGCTTCGGCCAGCGCCGCCGGATCTTCGGGCGGAACCGCGATGCCCGCCCCGGCCGCGTCGAGAATGTCGCGGGCCTGTCCTTCCACGCCGAGCACGATGGGGGTGCCCGTGCCCATGATTTCGAACATCTTTGACGGGATCACGGTGCGGAACAGCGGCGTCGCGCGCAGCAGCACGAGGGCCGCATCCAGTTCGCCGTACATTTCCGCGATGATTTCGCGGGGACGACGGTCGAAGAAATGCACATTGTCGAGCTCCGCCGCCTGCGCCTTCAGCGCCTGCTTGCGCGCGCCTTCGCCGACGAAGACGAAGTGCACGCCCTCGTTGCGGAGCATGCGGGCCGCCTCGAGGGCGGACTCGAGTCCGTGCGCGAGTCCGTGCGTGCCGATATACCCGGCAAGGAAAGCGACACCCGGGAAGGCAAAATGTTTCCGCGGCGCGGCGTCCCGCGGCTGAAACAGCGCCGTGTTGACCCCGTTGGGCACCACGGCGATGCGTTCTGGGGGAATGCCGGTGTCTTCGATATGGGGACGGAAGGCCGGACTGACCACCACGATGCGTTTCGCACTGCGGTACATGAAGCGTTCGATGCGACGCAGGAGGGACATCAGTGCGCCGCCCGCGTCCATTTCCACGGCCGCAAGGGAATCCGGCCACAGGTCGCGCACCTCCAGGAGCAGGGGAATGCGTTTGAGGCGGCGGATCACCGTGCCGGCGAGTCCCGCGAAGAACTGCGGCGTGCTCGCGACGCAGACATCCGCGCCTTTCACCCGCAGCGCGCCCAGCACCGCCGTGACCCCGAAGGAGACGTAATTGAGCGTCCTGCGCACCGTACCCGCATTGGGCGCCACATGCACCCACATGCGATGCACCTCCACCCCCTCGATCTCCTCCACCCGCCGCCACTGCCGGCGATAGCCCGGGTACACCTCCCCCGTCGGATGATTCGGCACCCCGCAGATCACCGTCACCCGGTGTCCCGCCGCCGCCCACCGCCTGCTGAACTCATACGCCCGCGCCGCCGGCGCACCCATCTCCGGCGGAAAATACTGGCAGATGTAGAGAATATGCATGGGGTTGCGGGATGTCTTTACATGTCTATGAGTTACGATGGTGCCTGCCAGATATCACCATGATTTCAACACAGTCGGAGAGAACCAAATCCCCGGCACAGTGCGGAGCAGGCTATTTCGCTCGGTACGAGACGGTATAGCAGCAGTCAATATAGTGCGCTTTGCTGAGGGGGGCAACGACTGGATCGAAGCGGTGGAACTGGCCTGTATGGGCCGACGAATCAAATGGACTCCTGGCTGATCCGCCTCAAAATGACATGCCCTTGACATTCCGGTGACACGGAAGCGTGAGTTCTGCGTTATCATTCGGAAGAACCGGAACAAAAGGAGTCGTCCCATGCATCCCATCCTGAAAACACTGACTTTTCTCATGCTGCTGACCGGGCTCTGCACGGTTGCCACGCTCGCTCAGGCCTCATCGGGCACGAACCCAAAGGTGACGTTCACCCCGGACACTGGAAGATCCGTCACGAGCGGCACCGCACTTTCCGTGCAGTGGATGACCGGTGGCGGCATGCACTCATACGTGTACGGGCTGCGCGGCTTTTCAGACCACCACCTGTTCCAGCTGCAGTTCAAGTCCCGTTCGGACTATCCGGATAAACCGTACCAGGTGTCGCTGAAGCACGAACGGTGGACGGAAGTCGCGCTGCTCTACGGATACCGATTCAGCAGTGCGACGTTCCGCCTGCACGGGAGCGCCGGTCCCGCATACATATCCAGTGAAAAGCTGGGGAAGTTCATCAGCAGCGTGGTTACAGAGAGGCGTTTGCTCTATGACAACAAAATAGGACGGGACTGGTGGTACACTGAGCGGACGCAGGAGGACACGTACGAGGTTCTCTCCAGGAGCAGTGCCGGATTGGTCTTCGACGCGGGCATCGGCAGCCAGTTCTCACGAACCCTCTTCGTTGGGATCGGCGTTCACGGAGCCGTCACCCCGCATGATTCCGAAATCGGCTACACGCTGACACTGGGCTACGGACTGTTCTGATCCCGCATCCATCCTGTCGCACCGTCATTTCCACAGGACCTTTACAAAACGGCGTCCCTGCATGAAGCGCGTGCGCAGCTGCGTCTCCAGCAGTTTCGCGCCCTCGCCCTTTCGCGTGTACAGCAGGTCCGCTTTGCCCATGTGCTCCTCCCAGAAACGGTGGAAGACATCGGCGCGCTTGCGCTTGCGGGCGAAGTCCGACGGTACGGGGACAATCCCCGCCTCAACGAAGGCATCGGCCGGCTCGCGCTTGCGAAGGAGTTCCCCGATGCGCCGGCCATGGACCAGTCTGTAGGTCTGGAGGATGTAGCGCTGGTCCTGCAGCGGACGAAACAGCTCGTTCATCGAGGATGTGAAGCACGTGTTCTCATCCTCCAGGTCGGACTCGATCCATATGCGCAATCCACCGTCGTCGCGGGTGCTGCTCCGAATGGGCGGCACGGTGTCACGCGCGTCCTCCCGCAGTGCGACGATGCTGTCGCGCACGACGGTCGCCAGCGACAGAACATGCTCCGCGCGCGATATGTGCTGCTCGTCGGTGACGATGCGATTCAGGCGCCGCGCGCGATACCAGAGGAGGCCGGCGGTCAGCAGGCCGAACGTCGACAGTCCCGCAGCGGCCGTGAGTGCCGGGGCGAAGGCGTTCGCTGCCACGCTCACCGCCGCGGCGCTGAGCGCAGGAAGGAGTGCGGCGATACCACCCAGGCGACGCGATTGCATGTGAAATTCCTCGACCACCTGTTCCAGCTTCGCCGCGCTTCGCGCGGTCGCCGGAAGGCGCTCGGGCGTATCGGCGTCGGGAAGGTATTCGAGGCAGGGAAGCTCGACGCCGCGATACTCGAGTCCGATGCGCCATGCGCGCAGGACTGCATCGCGACGGGCGGAACGCGCCAGCATGTCTTCGTTGATGCGATCGATGGCCCCGGTCAGCTCGTCGGGACGCAGATGCGTCAGCAGCGGGTGCACGTGTCCGATGCCGCGTTCGAGTTCGCCGTCGTCACTCAGTCCGTAAAAATGCTCGTGTTTCCGCAGAAAGCGGTCCCAGTCGGCGAAGCCGCGCTCGAACTCGGGCAGGACGGCGACGATATCCCAGTTGTTGGCGACCTTCTCGGGACGCGACGGATCGAGACGAAGGCTGCGGCCGTGCATCTGGTTGACGCTCACGTAGCTCGCCACCGCGGTCATATCGATCAGCACGTTCACTGCCGCGCTGTCCCAGCCTTCGCCCAGGAGTCCGCGTGTACCGATCAGGCAGCGCGTAACGCCCCGGTCGAACAGCTCGGTGATCATCAGTACGTAGGTGCGCGTGTTCCAGTCGCTGCCCGAACCGCGTATTTCGAACATGCCGCGTGTGGCGTCGGATGCGCCGGCCAGATCCCCGGGTGCGTATTCCCCCTCACCGATGAAAACGGTCTCGAGCCGTATCTCCCACTGCCGCACCGCGGCGATGGCGCGCATGTCCGCACAGAAACGCTGCGCGAGATCGTCGTCGCAGAGCACGGACGAACCCGTGAGCATGACAGGATCGAGCACGTCCGTGTCCGGATCCGAGGTGATCGTGCGCATGGCGGCCACTGCGCCCCCGGCTTCCGGATCGAGAATGCCCTCGAGCGCTTTCATTCCCCCGGCCTGGGCGGTTTCGAAATCGGTCAGCACCAGCGCGCGCACGTGGTCCCCGAGATTCTGGATTTCCTGCGTGAGGATACGGCGAAGCATCCCGTGCTTGGCATGTGACAGCGCGAGCACACGGTCGATGGCGCTCCGGCGCCGCACGAAGCCTCCTCCGCGTTTTTCATACCCGAGCTGCCGGAGGGCACGCGTCACCCGGTCGATGCGCGCCGTGACTTCCGGCGCGTGCGCGTCGCCGCAGACATCGTCGAGGTAGCCCTGCAGGATGGCGGAGACATCGTCGAGCGTGAGCGCTTCTTCCATCTCGTCGAGCATCGACACATGCGCGGGAAGAGGAATGCCGTATTGCCGGGCGTAGCGTCCGAGCGCGATGGCGACGGAGGTGTTGTGTTTCTGGAAGGATCTCCACTCATCGTATTGCCTGCCAAGGAATGCGCAGCTGTCCAGCACGTCCTGCACGTACAGATGCAGGGGTGTGACATCTGTCTGCGCGCTGTTCAGGTCCTCGAACAGGGCGTGAAACTCCTGGTGCCGGGCGCGGATGAAGGCGAGTTCCTGCGGATCGGGATGGACCAGGCAGACGAGATCCTGGAACGGCGCCAGGTTGCCGTCCTTGACCACCGCGGGGAGCGGGATCTGGTAATCCACCGGTCCGACGAGGTCGAGATACAGGGACTGTTCGCGCGCG
>CAJXSA010000179.1 GCA_913060595.1 uncultured Ignavibacteria bacterium | reverse complement strand
CGTGAAAAGCTGGATGCCCTTCTACCGGGAGAATGTACGTGCGTTCACAGAGATCACGTCGGATCGATATGGCCCCGTGCTCATGACGGAGATCGGCAGTTTCGCGGTGGCGAGCATCCACCAGTCCGTTGCACCCGGCGTGCGCGTCGATGCCGGAGCGCACAAGGGACACTTCGCGCTCGGGGCGTCCACCATCGTGCTGCTCTTCCGGCCCGGCGCCGTGCGCTTCGACGAGGATCTCATGCGGCGCAGCGCGGAGGGAATGGAAAGCCGCGTGCTTATGGGAGAACGCATCGGAATGCCCTATGCGGAAGAAAGCACGGAGTACAAAACACAGACACAGGAATTCCGCACATGATGCCCGAACCGGAATACGGCAGCGTGACCGACGTGCAGCTCGCCGAGGAGATCCGCTACGCGCAGAGCTGGGAGGATCCTGTCACGGTGACGGAGGGACTGCGCATCGACTCCTCGTCCCATGTCCTTGCCATCGCCTCGGGCGGGGACAACGCGCTGGCCATGCTGCTGCGCGACGCCGCGTCCGTGACGGCGGTGGACATGAGCGCGGCGCAGATCGCGCTGCTGGAACTCAAGGTGCGCGCGCTGGAGTATTTCCCCCATCGCGTCTGCATGCGCTTTCTCGGCGTGCTGCCGGCGGACGACCGTTTGCGGTTGTTCGGCGAATTGCAGCCGTGGCTTTCCGATGTCGCGCGCGCGTACTGGAACCGGCGACCGGGGGACATCCGCGACGGCGTCATTCACTGCGGAAAATTCGAGCGCTACTTCACGCTGTTCCGGCGCGTGATGCTGCCGCTGATGCAATCCCGCCGCACCGTGCATGCCCTGCTCTCCTGCGCATCGAGCGCGGAGCAGGAGGAGGTGTACGACGCGCGCTGGGACAATGCGCGCTGGCGCGCGATGTTCCGGTTGTTCTTCTCGCGACTGCTGCTGGGGCGGCTGGGACGCGACCATGCCTTCTTCGCGCAGGTGACGCGCGGCGACATCGCCGACGAACTGCTGCGGCGCACGCGGCGCGGACTCACCGCCGTACCCGTGGCGGACAATTACTTCGTGCATTACATACTCACCGGGCGCTTCCGCGACCCGGCGCAGGCACATCCCTGGATGCATCCTGCCGTCTTCGATCAGCTTCGCGAGCGCAGCAAACGCCTGCGCTGCCGTGTCGGCAGAATGGGGGAGGAGGCGCTTGCAGATGGACATGCACCCACCGCGCTGTACTGTTCGGATATCTTCGAATACATGCCGGCGGACACCGCCGTCGCCGTGCAGCGCTCCCTCGCGGACGCCGCCGCGCCCGGCGCGCGCCTGCTGTATTACACACTCTTCGTCCCGAGAGCGCTGCCCGATTTCCTCATCCCCGACGAAGACACCGCCGCCGCTCTCTTCGCCCGTGACCGCACGTTTTTCTACGGCAGCCTGGGGATCGGGAGAGTTCAGTAGAACATTCACTTCGCGCGCACACGATCTGCAATACACTGACACGCATCAGTCCAGCAGCGTCCACTCGAAAAATTCATTAATGTTGCGGAGCCAGAAGGCCTCGATGTACACGTGCCGCAGGCCGTGCTGCGCTTCCATGGTCGCCTCCGCCCTGAGAAGCCACTGGTTCCAGTTATAGTTATTCACCGTTGATATCGAGGAGAGCCCCGCGTCCCAGCGCGTGTATGCGAGAATGGGACTATCCGCGAATCTCTCGTCGAGTATCCAGCCGGTGAGGCGATGCATGCCGAACAGTTCTTCCCGCAGCATGCTCTCGGTGGTTTCTCCCGTGGTGATGTTGTGGATTGAGAGGGGGTAGAGGCGCTGTCCTGTCTGCGGATCGACGTGACTGCTGAGCACGGTCACTTCCAGTGTGTCCGTGGTGAGTTCTGTGCCGACATATCGCTCCCATTTCGACCACACGGCCTGGTAGCGCAGGGTGCGTCCGACCGGCACGGACCACATCTCGCTGCTGTTGTCCTCGACGCGGTATGTCGGACTGAGAACGGTGAAATGGCTGCTGCCGCGACGGATGTCGAGGCGCAGCACGCCGCGATCCGTTCCGGTCAACGGGAAGGGCGCTTTCTGGTCGTACCAGATGTAGCCGCCCTCGGTGACATCGCGTTCGGGATCGGGAAGTGGCATCCAGGTCGCGCCGCCGTCGGTGGAGCCCGAAAGGGTCAGCTCGGTTTCCACCTGCATGAAAATGCCCTCATGGATTCGAAATGACGTCAGCGCGCCGCTGTGAAACACCGTGCCCTCGGAGCCTTCCGAGGCAGGATCGACGAAGCGGAGATCCGCAATCACAACATCGACCCGCGTCGACCATTCCGTCTCTCCCCGCATGCGCATTCTCGTGTGCCAGCGTCCGCCGATTTTCTCCGGGAGGTTATCCCACATGGGGTAGCGGCCCTCGACGGCGGGGACGAAGCGCGATGGACTCCAGTTTACCTCCCCTGCAAGCTGATGCTGAATCTCCACATCGCGATTCGCGACGATGATCTCACGGGAGGAGCGCCATCGCAGTTCGGCGGTTTGCCAGATGAGCGTATCGTCATGTGCCGGAGAGATCAGTGCGAATCCGGAAGCATACGTGGCGGTCGTATCGCTGCGCAGCACCTCTCCCGTATGCGATCGCCATGCGGCACGGTTATCATTCTCCCGGATGCGGAAGCGCAGAAGGGAGCTGCGCATGGAATCGGCGGGAACCGTGATCTGTCCGGCGCTGAACGGCAGCGTTGCGATGCGGCGCCAGTACAGGCTCCGGCTTTCCTCAACGTCGATGGCGACACTGTCCGGCGGGACGACGCGCTGCGAGGTCCATCGCAACGTCAGGTCCGCGTCGGGATGCAGGACGGTGTCGGCCAGGCAGTTCGTAAATACGACCGGCGGCAGCAGGGAATCCGGCACGGCCGGATCATTGGCGTTCGGTCCTGACGGATCCTCCCCGCAGCCCGACACCACACAGGCGATGAAGACGCAGAACAGCAGTGCTTTCATGTAGGAGCCTCGGGATTGTCTCATGGTTTCCCCCCGGAATGCATGTGCACGGAATGGCATGACGGTTTTCTCCGCCGCCCATGATATGCGGGAAACTACGCATTCGCCGGGACTGATGCTACTGCGTACGGCGATGCCGTCCATGCGGGCAGTACCGCGGCGCAAGGGAAAGCAGCATACGCTCGGATTAATTTTCATATTGATTTTCCCACTGATGCACCATATATTGGGTCGCAAAACAGGGTCTCATTTATGGGGCCAAAAATGAGGACGGTATGATACAGGCGAAATTCAGCATAGAAGAATCCCACATGCGTGTACTTGAGCAGTGCAGGGCATACGGATACAAGGACAAGAGCGCACTCGTGCGCGCGGCGCTGGATCTGCTTACCGCAGAACTGGAGCGGAAGCAGCTCGAGGAATCCGCCGATCTCTACACGGAGCTGTACGACGGGGATGACGAGATGCGGGAGTGGACCGACGCCGCCGCGGAGCAGTGGCCGCGATGAAAACGCTGCAGCGCGGCATGGTAATTGACATCGATCTCGATCCCACACGGGGATCAGAAACGGGAAAAGTACGTCCCTGTGTCATCGTGACGAATGATACCTACACCCGGCGGCTGCCGGTGATTCAGGTGGTGCCGCTGACGGGGTGGACGGAGAAAAAAGCGGCGATCGTGACGAACGTGGAGATACAGCCGACGGAGAAAAACGGGCTTGATAAAATGTCGGTTGCGGACTGCCTACAGACGCGACCCATCGATCACCGGCAGCGCCTGGTCCGCGTGCGCGGAAAGCTCGAAGCGCGTGAAATGGAAGAAATCGACCGGGCGTTGAAAGCGGTGTTCGGACTATAAATCCCATGACGGAACGACTCAGACAGAACATCCTCCGGACCACCGGACGCGAACCGAGCGAAAAGGACTGCGCCCTGCTCGCCGCACACATGGTCCCGCGGAACTTTGAGCGGAAAACGCTGCTTTCGCAGGCCGGCGAGCATTGCCGCTACGTGTATTTCCTTCTCGAGGGGTCGGCATATTCGTCCATGGTCAATCCCGCGGGCGAGCGCTACGCGGTGCAGTTCGCCATCGAAAACTACTGGATCACGGACCATTACAGTTTTTTCCGGGACGAGCCGGGTATCTACACGATAGAGACACTGGAAGCGACGAAGGCCCTGGTGATCGGCGCCGAGGGATATGACGCCGTCTGCCGTGCCAGCCATTTCCTCGAACATTACTTCCGCGTCCTGATCACCAACGCCTTCGTCGCCCTGCAGTACCGCCTCGCCAAGGCGAATACCGAAACGGCGGCGCAGCGCTATCTCGAATTTTCCCGCAGGCACCCCGACTTCGTGCAGCGCATCCCGCAATATCTCATCGCATCCTACCTCGGCATCAAACCGCAGTCCCTCAGCCGCATACGTCGCTCGCTCGCGCAGGACGGCTGATCCCATCCGTGTCGGCATCGTGTGCCGGGTCGCCGCATTCCCGGCTGCTCGTTCTTCACCTATGTGAATGATCCATCGTGGCCTGCCGGGCTACCTTTGTATCAGGCAAGAATCATTTCGATCACACGATACAGAGGTTTACAATGGCTGCACAGACGAACTGGAAACTCGATCCCGCGCACAGCGAACTGCTGTTCAAGGTCAAGCACCTGATGATCACCAACGTGAAAGGGGAGTTCCGCTCCTTCGACGCGCAGGTCGTCACCAATGGCAGCGGCTTCGACGGCGCGAAGGTCTCTCTCACCATCGACCCGGCGTCCATTTTCACCAACAACGCGGACCGTGACACGCATCTTCGCAGCGCGGATTTCTTCGACACCGACACGCATGCTGAAATGACCTTCGAAAGCACAGAGATGAAGAAGCAGGACGAAGATACGTATCTCGTCAGGGGACTGCTCACGATGAAGGGCGTCTCCAAGGAAGTGGAATTCGAAGCGGAACTCGGCGGCGTGACAAAGGATCCTTACGGAAATGAGAAAGCAGGATTCTCCCTCAGCGGGAAACTCAATCGCACGGACTGGGGACTGAACTGGAACGCCGCGCTCGAAACCGGCGGTGTGCTGGTCAGCGAAGAGGTGCGTCTCATGGCCGAGGTGCAGCTCGTGCGCGAGCAGCAGGACTGATCTCTCGGTGCGGAGCCGTCGCATCCGGCGGCTCCGCTGTGATGACTGCAGCGATGCCGGCATCGCGATGCAATCGGCGGCGTGCGCTTCAGTGCGGATTTCCCCATATTGCTATGTTGAAATCCGTACAACCGCCTGGGTGCACACATGTCCGACACCGAAAATCCTCTCTTCAAGCCGGAATTCCCCCGCTCGAACAGCTATGACCCGCAATGGATGATGGACACGCAGATGGGACCGAATCCCGTCTGGCTGATGGAATGGCTCGCCGAGGGCATGGCCCTGCGGGAGGGCATGCGCGTGCTGGACCTCGGCTGCGGTCGGGCGGCGACGAGCATTTTCCTCGCGAAGGAATTCGGCGTGCAGGTGTGGGCGGCGGATCTGTGGATCGGGCCGGACCGCAACTGGCAGCGCGCCGTCGACGCCGGGGTGGAGAACCGCGTCTACCCCCTGCGCATAGAAGCCCACGCGCTCCCTTTCGCACAGGGATTCTTCGACGCCGTGCTTTCGGTAGACGCCTACCAGTACTTCGGCACCGACGAACTGTATCTCGGCTACATCGCGGGTTTTCTCCGGGAGGGCGGGCAGATCGGCGCCGTCGTTCCGGGACTGGCGCGAGAGATCGAAGAGGTGCCCGCGCATCTGTGCGAGCCGCAGTCCAACGGCAAGGTGTTCTGGGAAGACGGCTGCTGGTCGTTCAAGACCCGCGACTTCTGGCAGCGTCTCTGGAAGCGCAGCAATGCGGTGCGGGATGTACGCACGGACAGCCTTCCCGACGGCTGGCGGCACTGGCGCGATTTCGAGCGCGCGCTTGAAGCGGCGGGGAAGTCCATCTTCCCCTCCGACGCGGAAGCCCTCGACCGCGACGCGGGCGACACCATCGATTTCGTACGCATGCGCGCCGAGCGCAGTGGCGCCGGCAGCATGAATCTCTACGACTCCTCACTGGGCGTGCAGGTGGGGGTGGATAGCTGAGGGAGCGATTATCCTTGAAAACCCGGTCTTACAGACTGAGATTACATGGAAAAATCGGTTTCGTTGCTTCTCTGCCGCGATTTCAATAGGTTGCGGAGGAAAAGGTCCACTGTCCAGGAGGGATACATGACTGTGCCGAGGGAATTCCTGCTGCTTGTTCTGCTCTTTTCACTAACGGTTCTGTCCGTCACACCTGTCGCGGCGCAGGTTTCCGCGACCGATCTCTCGTATTTCCCGCTGCATATCGGGGATGTGTGGGTGTACCAGGTGTCGACCTACACCCCGCACGAACCGAAGTGGACACCCAGGGATACCATCCGGGTGGAGGTCACGGGGGATTCGCTGTATCCGAACGGCAAAAGGTATTTCGTGTTCAACTCCGGCGGACCGCTGCGGGTGGACAGCACCGACGGACGCGTGTATGCACCGAGGCCGAATCCGCCGCAGCGGACCTCACAATCTGGCCGAATCCCGCTCCTGCGGGGGAAGTTCTGCACGTCACCCTCCCCGCGGGACAGACAGGCGCCGTGGAACTGTACGATGCGCTCGGCCGCAAACGGCTGTCCCGGCAGGTCAGCGGACAGGCGGCGCTTCCCACAACAGGCTTTTCCCCGGGGATGTACTTCCTCCGGCTGCGAAGTGCGAATGAAATGGTCGTGGAGAAAGTGGTGATACGATGAAATGTACACTGCCGGTTCTGTGCTTGATGCTGCATGCCCTCCGTTCCTACGCTCCTGCACGTTCCAGAATAGCGGAAACAACCGGATGACAATCTACATCGTAATAGCGGTTCTCATCATAGTCATTGTCCTGTACGCGGTGCTTGTCAACGCTGTTGGCAAATATGCGGAACAGTTGGACCGCGACAAAGGCGAATGGACGATGATTGCATATGTTGTCTCACCCATGACTGCGTTTATAATATTGTACATACTTGGCAAAAAGAAGTAAGCAGCCGGCATGGGCGAACATCATCTGCACAACATGCTCAGCGAACGCGCGCTTGCGATGAACCTGCGGCCGTACCAGGCGGAAGCGCTGGATGTGCTGACGCGGAAGCACGCTGAAGGGAAGGACCGTTTCCACGTCGTCGCACCGCCGGGATCGGGAAAGACCATCATCGGTATCGCATTCCTGCAGCGGCTGGGCGTGAAGTCCGTGATTCTTTCCCCGAACGCGGCCATACAGGCGCAGTGGATCGACAAGTACGGCCGGGCCACCGCCGACCTGGTGGATACGCTGGGAGAGGTCTGGGGAAACGATGTGCGGCATCTCATCGGACACGATCCCGCGCAGCCGACGCCGATCCTGTCGCTGACCTATCAGCGCATCGCCGTGCGCGATGCCATGGACGGGAGCATGCATGAGAACGTCGAACACCTGGTGGACATTCTGCGCCGCCAGGACTACCGGCTGCTCATCCTCGACGAGTGCCACCACCTGCTCGCGTTCTGGGCGGAGGTGTTGAAAGAAGTGCTCGCCCTGCATCCGATGCTGGTGCTGGGACTCACGGCCACG
>CAJXSA010000178.1 GCA_913060595.1 uncultured Ignavibacteria bacterium | reverse complement strand
TGGTGGTGAACACGAGGGCGCGGTAGAAATCCTCGTCCTCCAGCATGACGGCGAAACCGTGACTGCGTTCCGGAAAACGGTACAGCATGTCGCGCACCATGTCGGTGACATCCATGACGTAATCCTCGTTGCCTGTCACCGACGCCGGCATCGTCACCTGGTTCCAGTCGGTGTACGCAGGCTGATTGTTCCACGAGATTGTGCTTTCATCCCAGGGTGTGACGACGCGACGGATGAACGCGCGGTTCGGTCCGCTCCACGGACGGTGCTGTCCTTCAAACGTCCCCTGGGGATTATTGTACAGCGTGAGCACGGCGGAAGTGAGATCCGAACGGGTGATCTCCGAAAGATCGAAGGCGATGTAGCTGCGGGCGAACACGGGGACCGCCTGGTCTGTCCATGCGTGCACGAGCATTTCCTCGTGATCGGCGTAGTTGCGAACGGCCTTGTTGTAAAGGGGATCGTCCCAGACCATCGCGTCTTTGCCTTCTTCCGGTCCGGGCTGCAGTGTGATGACTGTCTGCGCGGCGGCGAACGTGCTGCAGAGCAGTATGGCGGCGAGCGTTGTGAGAGTTTTCATGATTCCTTCCTCCCGGAAGACGTGTTGAACAAATGCTGCGCTTGTGCAGCGACGACGGGAGCAAGGTAGGAAATTACATGCGCCGGGTCTTTCGCGGAGCATGCGTTTTTTTGCCGCTATGATGCATGCCATCCCCGCAGAACAGCCTCCGCGTGCGGTTCGTTGTCCTCATGTTGCAGATCATTGTACCCATGTTGTGCGCACGCCTCGTTGTGCGCACGCATCAGACACGCGGTCAGTACCCGAAATGCGTGGGGTATTCGGAGACGGGAATTTCCGCGATGCGTCCGTCGCTCTCACGTCGCGCCGCCAGCAGCGGCTGCAGTGCGCCCGCGCGGCGCAGCAGCATCATCGACCAGTCGTCCGGGGGTATCATGACATGGAAGCACACTCGCATTTCCCAGTCGGCACTGACAAAGGTCCAGTGCTCGACGATGAGAATCTCAGGATACGTGCAAAAGCGGAAGGAAGGCCGTGCGTCGATGTTCCCGAGTTCGGGATGCGTCGCCGAAAGCCAATCGAGGAAGTCCTGCCGTTTTCCCATTTCCTGTCCCGGATCGGTCTGCGACCACTCCCGTACGTCGACATGCAGCGGGTACTCCTTCTGCACGCCGGCGTGCCGGACAATGACCTTCATTGTGTACATGCCCGCAGGCAGTGACGCAGCGGGATGCAGCACGAGCTCTGCGCCACGGGAATCCGCGTCAAGAAGCATGCGGTCCACGCGCGCATTGAGCGCAGCGGGCGACTGGACCGACAGCCGCACCACGCCGGCAAAGTCTTCGTCGGGTGTAATGCGCAGGGTGAACACGCCACCCCCGCCGGGAAAGCTTCGCAGCGTGTCGAAGCGAGTGTGCAGGGTATAATCCCCCTCGTCTCGTTCAGCGGGGAGAGGATCGGGCGGCAGAGCATCGCCGCCGACCTCCATGCAGCCTGACATGGATAGCAGGAACATGCCGAGAACGGCGGAAGGCAGGCGTTTCATGAGTTTTTCTCCTTGGAAGTGCGTCTGTACATAAGACAGACTTCCGAAGGTATTGTTACGGAAGAACACCGATTTGTCCGCCGAAAGGTGCGGAACTATCCCTGCAGTTCTCCGATTCATTGTTTGCTTCTTTCACTCGCGTCCCGTACTCTTTTTCCATTGTTCACCATCGGGATATCGCCATGCAGGATTTCGAGAAACTCGGTGTATTCTATCTCGGTCGACTGCTCAACGAGGAGCAGGACGCGGCGGAGAAGCAGCTGCTGCTCTACGATGCGAAAGACCTGACCACGCATGCGATGTGCGTCGGCATGACCGGGAGCGGGAAAACAGGCCTCTGCGTCGGACTGATCGAGGAGGCGGCCATCGACGGCATTCCCGCCATCGTGATCGACCCGAAAGGTGATATCGGAAACCTGATGCTCACCTTCCCGGCGCTGCGCGCGGAAGATTTTCGTCCGTGGATCGACGAAGACGAGGCGGCCCGCAAGGGAGTGACGCCGGACGCACATGCAGAGAACACCGCGAATATGTGGCGGAAGGGAATAGGAGATTGGGGACAGGACGGTGCGCGCATTCAGCGTCTTCGCGACAGCGCGGATGTCGCGATCTACACGCCTGGAAGCTCCGCAGGACTGCAGCTGAGCCTGCTTCGCAGCTTCGATGCGCCGCCGCCGGAACAGCGCGACGATCTCGATGCGATGCGCGACCGCATTCTGTCGACGGTGTCCGGACTGCTCGCCCTCATCGGTGTCGACGCCGATCCGGTGCAGAGCCGGGAGCACATCCTCCTCTCGAACATTCTTGATCACGCCTGGCGCGCGGGAGAGAACCTCGAGCTCGCCGGCGTCATCCAGGGAATACTGAACCCGCCGTTCGACAAGCTCGGCGTGTTCGACCTCGAATCGTTCTACGCGGAAAAAGACCGCCGCGCGCTGGCGATGCAGCTCAACAACGTTCTCGCTTCCCCGTCCTTCGCGTCGTGGATGCAGGGGGAGACGCTGGATGTCGGAAAACTGCTGTACACGTCCGAAGGCAAACCGCGGGTTTCCATCCTCTCCATCGCGCACCTCTCCGATGCGGAACGCATGTTCTTCGTCACGCTGCTGCTCAACGAGACTGTCGCATGGATGCGGCGGCAGGCGGGGACGTCCAGCCTGCGTGCGCTGCTGTACATGGATGAGATCTACGGGTATTTCCCGCCTTCCGCGGAGCCCCCGTCGAAAAAACCCATGCTGACCCTGCTCAAGCAGGCGCGTGCCTTCGGACTCGGCTGCGTGCTCGCCACGCAGAATCCCGTGGATCTCGATTACAAGGGACTCGGCAACACCGGCACCTGGTTCATCGGCCGCCTGCAGACCGAACGTGACAAGCTGCGTGTGCTCGACGGACTCGAGGGAGCGTCCGCATCCGCCGGAAAGGCCTTCGACCGTGCGCACATCGACCGGCTGCTGTCAGGCCTCGGCAAACGGGTCTTCCTCATGAACAACGTGCATGAGGAGCAGCCTGTGCTGTTCAACACGCGCTGGGTGCTGTCGTATCTGCGCGGACCGCTGACCAAACAGCATATCGAACGGCTCATGTCCTCGCACAAAGCGCAGCAGGAAGACGAAAAGGCCGCAGGGACAAAGGCGGAAGCGGGGAGGTCCTCGGACGAAACAACAGTCGACGCGAAGGCCACGCGCACAACGGCCACGCGTCCGACGCTGAACGTCGCGGTCGACGAAGTGCTGCTCGAACCCGCGGTCGCCGTCCCGCACGGCGGTCGCCTGCTCTATCAGCCGCAGCTGCACACAACCGCGCAGCTGCATTTCGTGAATGCGCGCGCGAAGCTCGACGACTGGAAGGCGCTTCCCCTGCTCGCCCCCATTCCGGAAGCGCGCGGCGAAACGCTCTGGGAGGAAGCGCGGCTCTTCGAGGACGAGGCGCCCGCCACTTCCACCGACGCACTTTCAGCCGCCGAGTATGCCGATCCGCCTGCCGAGGTGTCGAATGAGAAAAGCTTCGCCTCCTGGGAGAAATCCCTGAAAACCTGGCTGTATCAGAATTACCGGCTCACGCTCTGGTCCTGTCCCGACGTGAAGGCGATTTCCGCGCCGGGGGAGAGCAAAAGCGATTTCCGTGTGCGCATCACGCAGCTGCTGCATGAAAAGCGTGACCTGGAAATGGAGAAGCTGCGCAAAAAGTATGAGACGCGCTACGCACGCCTCGAGACAAAAATTCGCAAGGCGGAGGAGCGCATCGCCCGCGAGGAAGCCCAGTACAGGGAACAGACCCTGAACACCGCCGTCAGCATCGGCTCCACGCTGCTCGGAGCGCTGCTGGGCCGCCGCAGCACGCGCGGCACCATCGGAGGCGCGGCGACGAGCGCCCGGCGAGCCAGCCGCGCTGCGCGGGAGAAGCAGGACATCCAGCGCGCGCGCGAGGCGCTTGCCGCGGCGAACACGGAACTGGCGGAACTGGAGGCACAGTTTCGCGAAGACGCGGAACGCGTCAGGGGAGTCGACGCCTCGGCGGTGCGCATCGAAGAACTTCCGGTGCGTCCAAGAAAATCAGATATCACGGTGGATGCGTTTGCCCTCGCCTGGGTGCCGCGTCATATCGGTGAGGACGGACGCGTCGTCTCCCTGCTGTGACGGTGTGCCGCTCAGCGCAGCGATTCCTCCAGTATGTCCCGTTCCGCTTCGGCGTCCTTCATGCGCACGAAGGTGAGGACGATCAGGCCGACGAAGAAGAAGGCGACAAGCGAGAGTATGCTCAGGCGCGCGCTGCCGGTGAGCTGGCGTATGAGCGCGAACACGATGGGACCCCAGATCGCGGAAAATTTTTCGAATACGGAAAAGAAACCGAAAAACTCCGCCGAGGCCGCGGGGGGAATGATGCGGCTGTAGAGCGAGCGTGACAGCGCCTGGCTGCCACCGAGAACGAGTCCGACCACGGCGCCGAGTATCCAGAACTCCATCGGCTCCGTCATGAAGTAGGCGTAGATCACGACTCCCGTCCATATCACGAGGGACACGATCACCATGTTCTTGCTGCCGAAGCGGCGCGCGAGCATGCCGAAGATCTGCGCCCCGACCACACCGACGAACTGAATCATCAGCAGCGCGCCCATCAGGGTCAGGGTGTCGAAACCGAGTTCTTCACTGCCGTAAATGGTCGCCATCGCGATGACGGTCTGTATGCCGTCGTTGTAAATCATGAAGGCGATGAGAAACGTGCCCATCTGCCGCAGTGAACGAACCTTGCGCATCGTCATCGCGATGCGGCGGAAGCCGTCGACGACGAGCGCCGTTGCCTTCTGCCGGGGCTGCTCGAGACGGGGCTCGGTCAGACGCTGAAACGTGATAAGGGAAAATCCGCCCCACCAGAGTCCCACGCTGCCCAGGGCCATGCGCACCGCCATGACTTCACTGACGCCGATCAGATCGTGGAACTGCACCAGCAGCAGCTGCAGGGTGAAGAGAATGCCGCCGCCCGCGTACCCGTAGGCGTAGCCCTTGCCGGAGACCACGTCCTGCATCTCCGGTGCCGCGATATGCGGCAGGAAGGCGTCGTAAAACACGTTGGCGGACACGAAGCTGAAGTTCGCCACCATGAACAGCAGCAGCGCCATCGTCACGTCTCCCTCGCCCACGAAGAACATGAGCAGGGACGCGGTGCTGCCGAGGTAGCAGAAGAACATCAGGAAGGATTTTTTCGCGGAGGTGGAATCGGCGATGGCCCCGAGTATGGGGGATGTCAGCAGCACGAGCAGGGCGGAGAGTCCGAGCGCGTAGCCGTAGAGGGAGGTGGCGCTCAGCGCGGAGATGCCGAGCAATGGAATGCTCACACCGGCATCAGGCACGACCACCTTGTCGAGATAGGGCCCGAAAAGCGCGGAGAGTATGGTGACGGCGAACGCGGAGTTCGCCCAGTCATACATGTACCAGCCATGCAGCACGCGGTCATGTGCGGTGCGCGTGCGGGTCGCCGCAGCGGTGACGTTCATGGGGGCCTTTCGTGAAATGAGACGGGAAACGTCTTCACGTGAGGGACTACCGGTCGATCAGACCGCGTCCCTCCTTCCGGATCCTGTTTTCACCCGCGAGCGCGTTACGAATGCTGTCGAGCATGCCGTTGATGAAGCGGCTGCTCTGATCGGTGCTGAATCGCTTTGCGATGTCGACGCACTCGTTGATGGACACTTTCGTGGGAATTTCCGGGAAGTACAGGAATTCGACGATGCCCATGCGCAGGAGGATGCGGTCCATGGTCGCCATGCGTTCGAAATCCCAGTGCTGCGCTTTCTCCCTGATCAGCAGATCGGCCTCGCTGCGGTGGTTGAGCACGGAATACACCAGCGCCTGCGCGAAGCGATACATCTCCTCGTTCTCGCCGAGTTCTTCGCCGGCGATGGATTCGAGGAGCATCTCTATGGGTTCGCGCGAGATTTCGTAGGCGTACAACACCTGCATGGATTTTTCGCGCGCTTCTCTACGTGTGATCGACATGGACAGTTCAGCTCACATAATGATTCTCAAAGATAGCGCACCGGGGCATAGCATGCCATGGCTGCGCGGGGCAGCCTCAGGAATTTCCGTCCGGCCGCAGGAGACGCACGTGGGGACGTTCACCCTCGTCAATGCCGACACGCACGCCGAAATGCCGTGCGATCAGGTCTTCGCGCAGGACGTCACGCGGCGCGCCATGCGCGGCGATGCGGCCGTCGTCCATGAGCAGGAGGCGGTCGCAGTACGTGGAGGCGAGGTTGAGGTCATGCGTGATGATGACAATGCTGCGGCTCCCCGTGCCGTGCAGTTGGGAGAGCAGCTCGAACAGTTCGACCTGGTGACGGATGTCGAGATGGGCGTTGGGCTCGTCGAGCAGCAGGACGGGTGCGTCCTGTGCGAGGGCCCGCGCGATGAGCACGCGGTGCAGCTCTCCGCCGGAAAGGTCCGTGACCTTTCGCGAGGCGAGTTCCGTGATTCCCACCATGGCCATCGCTTCCTCGACCGCGTGATGGTCCCCCGGTCCCTCGAAACCGAGACTGCGTGTGTGCGGGTGGCGTCCCAGCATGACAAAAGAGTACACGGGCCACGGGAACATCACGGCCTCCGACTGAGGGACGACGGCGATGGTGCGGGCGCGCTTCAGCGCCGGCATGGCGTGCAGTGCTTCGTCGCCGGACGTCGCGCGGCCGGAAGCGGGTGCGCGCTGTCCGGACAGCAGCCGCAGCAGCGTGGTTTTCCCCGCGCCGTTCGGACCGACGATGCCGAGAAATTCCCCGGACTCCACGACGGCGTCCACGTCACGCAGGACGCTCTTCTCGTCATACGCGAACGAGCAGCCTTCGAGTGTGAGACGCGGGGGATGGAGACGCGTATGTGTTTCGGATGTCATTTCAGCAGGAAACCGGTTTCACGCCGCCAGAGCAGGAGATCCAGCTCGTCCATGGGAATGGCGACAGTGCGTGCAAGATCTTCAAAAAGCGCTTCAATTTCCATATAGCGGCGACGGGAAATCGATGTCGGCCATTCCGCGAGCACGCCGAGACGCACGAGATTGCGGATGATGTGGCGGTCGACGATGGCGAGATTGCTGCGTCCGATGTTGCGGAGAAAATGGCTCGCTTCCTTGTAGCCGAGTCCCGCGACGGTCTCCGCTAGCTTGTTGCGCAGCGGACGGTCCGCGAGGTCGCCGCGGATGTGTCCCAGCGTATCCGGCCACTGCTCTCTCGCCGCACGCAGACGTCGGGCCTTCGTGTTGTGAAAGCGCACGTATCCGCCCTGGTGACTGCGGAGGAGAGATGTGGGATCGAAGCCGGTCTGTTGAAATCCGCCGCGCTCGAGTTCCTCGCACACCAGCGCGCACTGACGTGCGCTGGACTGTGGTGTCATAAGGCAGTAGCACAGCTCGTAGAACCAGCGCTTCTCCGGAACGGCACGGAATTCCGCGAGACGAAGACGTATCGCATCTCCGTGTGCATCAAAATCCGTTTGAAGCTCTTTTTTGAGGGAGGAGGGAAGATGCATGCTCACTTCGTCAGGCAGATTCTGAGGCGGTCGAGCGATGCAGTGCACCTGCGGAGG
>CAJXSA010000177.1 GCA_913060595.1 uncultured Ignavibacteria bacterium | reverse complement strand
GCCCAGGGGGATGCCGGTTTCGATGACCATGCGTATCCCCGTGCTCCGGGGTATCACGATGAGTGCCCCGATCTGCCGCTGCGCCATTTCATCGCAGGCCTCGACGATGGCGTCTATGCTCTCGTCCATGCTGCTGCGCACGAGGTTTGCCATCAGCCGTCCGCGGCCAAGTATGACCAGCAACCGCCGCAGTTCAGGTTGAAAAAGGATGATGAAAGCGATGACCCAGATATCGGTCAGCGTCATCAGAATCCACGACACGGCCTTCAGTTCGAGAGAGGACGCGACGAAAGAGCCTGCGACGATCACCAGCAGTCCTACGAAAATCTGTATCGCGATCGTGCCCCGCATGATCAGGTACAGGCGGTAGAAAATGAATGTCACCACCAGCACGTCGAGGATGTCCGTCCAGTTGATCTCCAGGAAGCCGATTTTAAACAGCATGGATAATCTCCTCTCCGTGTTCGATGGCGGCAATCACCCGCAGCGCGTCATGCATGGCCCCCACGTCGTGCACGCGCAGGATGTGCGCTCCATGCAGGGCCGCGTATGTGTTGCTCGCGAGGCTGCCGGCGAGACGGTGCTCCACCGCCCGACCGGTGATGTGTCCGAGAAAGGACTTGCGTGACGTGCCGACGAGCAGCGGGTGGCCGAGCTCGCGGAAACGCGGCAGCGCGCGCAGCAGCGCGAGATTGTGCTGCAGTGTCTTCCCGAAACCGATGCCGGGATCGATGATGACACGACGCATGCCGTGCGCGGCGCAGTACGCAATGCGCTCGCGGAAAAAGGCCAGGATCTCCCCGACGACGTCGTCGTAGTGCGGCTGCTGCTGCATGGTCGCGGGATCACCCTGCATGTGCATGAGCACCACGGGCAGGTCCTGCGCCGCCGCCAGTTCTGTCATCGCAGGGTCCCCCTGCAGGGCTGTCACGTCATTGACGATGTCCGCGCCCGCGGCGACCGCGGCCGCGGCGACATCCGCCTTGCGCGTGTCGATGGAAATGGGCACGGCGCTTCGCGCGCGCAGCGCTTCGATGACGGGCAGCACGCGTGCGATTTCTTCGTCCGCAGAAACCGACGGGGCGCCCGGCCGCGTGGACTCTCCCCCGATATCGATGATGTCCGCGCCCTCATCCTGCATGCGCAATCCGTGTTCAACCGCCGCGGTGACGCCGTCATGCCGTCCGCCGTCGGAAAACGAATCCGGCGTGACGTTGAGAACGCCCATGATGCGGGCGCCCCGGGAGAAATCCAGAACGGTTTCCCGCAGGCGGATCGATTGTGGCAATGCGGCGGTGACGGACATCGACGTACCGGGAGAAGTGGCGAATGCGCTGCGCCGGAGGCGCAAACGGGTCGAATACTGCATCATACGATGGAGCGAAGAAATATGCAATGCAGCGTGCAAGCTGGTCGAAAGGAACACGTAAATAAAAGCGGGTCCCGTTGCCGGGACCCGCTCGTGTCAGTTCCTGTGGAGCCTGGGCTCCGCCGGAAGATTACTTGGACAGCGTCATGCGCTTCGTCTGCACGAAGTCGCCTGCGGTCATGCGGTAGATGTACGTGCCGGACGTCAGGTCCGAGGCGTCGAAGTCCACCGTGTACTGTCCTGCGGGCTTGATCTCATCGACCAGCACCGCGACCTCGGCACCGAGACTGTTGTACACCGCCAGACGCACATGGCGCTCTTCGGAGACGTTATAGACAATCGCGGTGCTCGGGTTGAAGGGGTTCGGGTAGTTCTGCTCGAGACCGAAGGCCTGCGGAATCACCTGCGCGTCATTCTTCGTCATGATGAAGTACGAGTGCGCGAGGGCGATGTTGCCGCCGACATTCTTCTCGTGCAGGTCGTTGACCGTCACCGCGTTGTTGGCGGGATCGGAAACCGACGTCGTCATATAGATCGGGTCTTCCCACATGCCCATCGGTATCGGCTGGCGCACACCGTGCAGCTGCGTCGGGTCGGTCACCATGGAGGCTTCCTGCGGCGCGTACGGGAAGGTGATGTTTGCCATCCAGCCCGAGCCGGTGTACTCGATCTGCCAGTAGCGGCGGACGTACATCAGGCGGGCGAGATTCTGCGGCAGCTGATTCGGGAAGGCCTTGACGGTCAGCGAACTGATCGTGCCGGCGGTGACTTCCACCGAGGCGATCGTGGCGCCGCTGTTGCCGTCGATGAAGTGATACGGGCTTCCGGCAACCGTCAGGCCGCCGATGGTGGCTTCGACCATATTCGGACCGTTCTTCGTGCCTGCCGTCGTGATGCGCAGGTGCACGGGAACCTCGAAGATCTCGTTGGTCGCCGTCAGACCCATGGCGGGCGGCGGGAAGTCGTCGTTGAACAGCACGCCGTAGAAGCGCAGCATTCCGACATGCAGTCCCGGTGCGAGACCGGACGGATCGATGGTCATGGTGAAGGTCTGGAACTGGCGCGGACGCGGCGGGGTGAAGTTGAAGCCCTGCAGCGTGGGATCCGCCGGAGCCTTGGTGACCGTGATCCACGAGTCAGCCGTCTCCACGTCCCAGAGGAAGTCGCCGTTCACGCCGAAGATGTCGGTGGTGGTGCTGACTTCGTAGGTCTTGTTGATCTTGCCCGGCTGCTTGTAAATCGCCGTGATCGAGATGGGAATGCTCGAATCGTCGATGAAGGTCGAGATGTCCGAACCCGGGAAGCCGTAGCCGATTTTCGGCGGCGGCGAAGGATTCTTGTCCAGCTTGATCCAGTCGATGGCGATTTCGCCGCCGGTGAGATGAATACCGACATAGTAGTCGCCCGTGACAGGCGGCGTGTTGAAATACGGCGGGAAGCCGCCCGCGAGGGTGGCGAAGCCGGTCGGCGAGGCGACATTCACGTTGGAGAAGGTCGCGAAGGCCGTCATCGATGCGGGATCCGGGCTCGTGCCCCATGCCATCTCGATGGTGGCGTTGTTCGCGTAAATGACCTCACCGTCCAGTCGATAGCTGCCGACCTGCTCGAGGATTGCGGAAGGCATGAAGATCCAGTCATTGGTTCCGCCGGCGTGGTACAGGGCGACGGGACCGAACATGTCGGTGGTCTCCCAGACGTTGCCGCCGTCGAGATCGCTGGTGGTCCAGCCCATGGCCTGCACGTAGTTGGGACCGATGAAGGGCGGCATCCAGACCTCGAAATCATCATAGCCGAAGACGTCCATGTCCCAGACCATCTGGCTGGCGGCCATCTTTCCGTCGGTGCTGTTGTCACCGTCCTCGGGATGGAAGACGCGCACATACAGCGGCGGACTCATGCCCATGGCGAGGGAGTTGATGCCCTGCGTGAACTCAATCGCGGCAAGGGAATCTTCCCATACGAGATTGAAGCCTTCCGCGACGCCGTCCGTGGAGTCGGCGGGCATGGAACCAATTTTGTACACGGCCTTGGCGTATGACGGCTTCGTCCCGTCAATATCACGCACGGCGGCGAGCACCTTGTTCTCATCGGGTGCTTCTCTCCGTGCCCAGTAGCTGTCCGCGTAGCCGAGAACCGCGGTATACATCTCGAGATCGAAGGAGCATGCGCCGATGCCGACGAAGTTCACGTTCGAGGACGGCGTCTGTCCATTGAGGCCATCGGCATAGATTTCATTGTTGTTCTTGTCGTAGAACTTGAACTCGCACTCATACGGCCAGCTCTGTGAATTGTAGAACTGCACGTGAATCGAGTCGCCGTTTTCCACCTGGAAGGGGAAGTTGACGGGGCCGGCACCGCTCATGGTGACGTTGTTGTGCGTGAGCACGCCGTTGATGAAGATGCGCAGGTAGGAACCGTTCCAGCCGTCACCGAAGTCGTCCCACATGGTGACCTTGTATGTACAGCCGCTCGGCGGGGCGCAGTCCTGCGCCGTGACGGTGTAATTCGCGGCAGGGGGACCGCTCGAAGTCGTACCCGAGGAATACACGGGCGAGCTGTTGGCATTCGAAATGACAAAGGAGTTTTCACTCGGCCAGAAACTGGGCGTGTACGTGGTTGTGATGACGTCACCCACGCCGACGTTGAAGGTGAAGTTCACGGGGCCGTAGCCGTTCGCGAAGGTGATGTCGTTCAGTACGACAACGTTGTTGACCAGCACGTCGAGGGAGCCGACGTCCCAGCCGTCTCCGAACGAGTCGTACAGGTCGATAGAGAAGGTGCAGGTCTGCGACTGCACGGGTGGGTCGGCGAAAACCATGAGCATCGCGCTGAGCGCCACGGCTTTCGTCAGCCAGGAAATGGTTTTGCGGTAGACATCCATCATAAACTACCTCCAGATTGATGGGAAAATCACATCAGTAAATGTGTGCAACGAATATGCTAAGGTGAGTAAACTCGTCATTCGGAAGAAAAGGAGCGTGCGGACATCAGAATCCGATATCCTCTGTTCGCAAAATAGAAATTGGAAGGTGCCGCGTTCCTGTTGTTGTCCGGTAAGGATTGGTCTTTCCTGAACATAGCAACATCGGGTTCAAAAGTCAATTGATATGAAGGGAAGCACTTTTTTTGTATTCTCCGGCAGATGACATGCTTCCGTCTCTTTTTGTCTTTATCACGAGGATCTCCCATGCGCAGCGCTTCCCTCCTCTCCCTCCCTGCATTCGTTCTGCTGCTCGCCCTCTCACTTCCCCACGGCTCGGCACACGCCCAGTGCGATTCCGTCTCCGCTGTCAAGCAGAGTCCCACGGGCTGCACGAACTGGCTCATACAGAACCGAAACGCGAGCCGCACCACGATCACCCGCATCCGTTTCGAGCTTCTGACGGCGGGTATGACCTGGTCTGGAAGCGCGCTCGCAGGCAGCTGGACGGTGCTTCAGCCGGCGCCCCACATCCTGGAACTCGATGCGGGAGCCGGGGGACTGCGGACGGGCGTGGACATGTTCGTGAACCTGGTGTGCCTCTCCCGCGTTTGTGCGGTTGACGGGGATTACCAGGTAAAATGGACCACATTCGACGGTGGAAGCGAAATCTGCACGGGCACGGAAACACTCGCATGCAAGGCGCTCGATCGCAAGGACTCGCTGACCGCGCGCATCCATCCTGTCGACTGGCGCTGCCACAGGCTCACCCTGCACAATTTCAACAGCCTCGGCTTCCCGATCGACGAGCTGCGCCTGCAGGTGCTCACGCCCGGTGTCGCGAGCAACCTCATGGCGCCCGCGGGATGGAAGACGGAAACAGGTCCGGGGACGACCAGCATCATCGCCGATCCGGATCCCCTTCCGAGCGGAGACAGCCTCACCGGCGTGCAGGTCTGTTTCACGGAGACACCGGCCGGCATCGATACGGTGGACATCCTCTGGGATGCACGGAACAACGGCATCGGACTCTCATATGACACGCTGCGCATCCGCCTCGGCCGGCAGCCCCGCTGCGACTCAGTGGTCGTCGCGCAGTATGGCGGATCGGCTGATTCCTCCTGCAAGGAGCTGGCACTGTTCAATCTGCATGAGCCGCAGAGTCCCATTACCGCGTTCACCCTGCAGATCGTCACACCGGGCGCGGTGTTTGTCACCGGTGCGGGCGGACCGTGGAATCTCACCCAGGAGACGAGCAAATTCCTGCGCTACGTCTCACAGAGCGGCGGCATCGACAACGGGGACTCCGCGGCCGGCTTCCACTTCTGCATACTCAACGCGAGCGGATCGGCAGACGTCCTGCTGCGTCTCACCAGCTATGACGGCACGCGCGAACTCTGCTCGACGGAAGTGTCTGCCGCCGTACCGACGGTGGACGGTCTCTGTGACCGCTTCACCGCGCGCCGCACGGGCGGCGACAGCTATGTGCTCGGCTTCCTCAACCGCCGGCAGCCCGCCCTGCCGCTCGACGGCTTCTCCTTCGCTATAGTCAACAGCGGTCCGACCGTGGTGACGGCCGCACCGGCGACGGGCTGGGCCACACTCTCACAGGATGCGACTTCCGCTTCCTACCGCAGCGGTTCTCCGGTGTTTCCCGGAGGGTCGATCGACGGCTTCTCCGTCCGTTTCGATCCCGGACAGCAGGACTCCGTCTGGCTGGAACTCTGCACCCTGGTCGGGGGAAGCGACGCCTGCTGCGACACGATTGTCCTCCCTGTCACCACCGAAGAAATACGCTGCGACTCCCTTCTGCTCGCGGAGGCCCCCATCCCCGGTGCCTGTGCGTGGAAGGCCGGCTTCGCCAACACACATCTTCCCGCATCGGCGACGACGCGCTTCAATCTGCAGGCCATCACCCCGGGCACCCGCTTCTCCGCCGCGGGTATCCCCCCGGGCTGGATGCTGCTCGACGACGGCAGCACGGGGACGCTCACGCTGCAGCGCGACACGGCGATGTCGGTGGGACTGCTGTTCGATCTTTCCGTACAGTCCCCATCTTCCACGGTACTGTTCGAGTGGTGCACCGCTGATGCGAACGGTCCCATCTGCTGCGGCATCGACAGCGTGTACTGTGCGCCCGAAGCGCGTTGTGGCGACATGGAAGTCCGCGACGGCAGCGGAGAACGCGCGCGGGAACTCCGCCTGCGCAACGCGATATCCCCAGTCACGGCGGTCGATGCGATTCAGCTTGCCGTGACGACGCCCGGCGCGGGCTTCGTGAGCGTGCAGGCCCCGGCAACCTGGACGGTCATGCTCAATGCGATGAAAGACAGCGCCCTCGTAACGCCGGCCACACCGATCGCGCCGGACAGTGTCTCGGCGTGGTTCACCGCGACGCTCCGCGAAGCCCCGGGCTGCGACAGCGTCCGCTGGTCGTGGACGGCCGTCGCCGCCGGCACGGATGTCTGCAGCGCCGACCTTCCGCCGCTCGCATGCGCGAACGTGTCCTGTGATACCGTTCTCTTCACGAGCGACGCAACGCGGCCCTGCTGCTTCGACATCAGCGTGCGCAACGCGGGCAGCGGCGATATCGACGGACTGATGCTCACCGTGCTCACCCCGGGCGCCTCCGCATTCGGCAGCACGCTGGAGTCCCCGGCGGACTGGACGCTCGGGGGCGACACCCTGTTCATGCAGTGGAATACCGCGTCCGCGCCTGTGCGCCCCGGCCAGACGCTCTCCGGCTACACGGTATGCTTCAGCAACGGCTGGATCGGGAACAGTGATTTCCAGGTACGCTGGCAGACGTACACGGGACGCACATTGCGCTGCGAGGACACCGTCACCATCGCCTGCGACCGCACCCTCGCGGTCGAACATCTCGACGCCCCTCTGCCCGACGCCGTCACGCTCTCGCAGAATTATCCCAATCCTTTCCGCGCGTCGACATCCATCATATTCGCTCTTCCCAGGGAGCAGGACGTCACACTCCGCGTCTATGACATGCACGGACGCCTGGTCTCCGCGATCTGCGACGGCAGCTATCCCGCCGGAAGCTACCGCGTGCGTTTTGACGCGGGCGATCTTCCCGCCGGAACCTATCTCCTCCGTCTCACCGCCGACGGTGTTGTCCAGACCCGCCTGATGCATCTGCTGCGGTAGGGGAACACGGATCTGACGGATCGAGCGGAGTCTCACGGAGATACAAGAAACGGGCGGCACCCGCAAAGGTGCCGCCCGTTTTCATTGTCCCGAAGATCGGGTGAGGTCAGTGTTTATTTCGAGAGCGTCATGTTCCGGGTCTGCGTGAAGTCCCCGGCGGTCATACGGTAGATGTACGTGCCGCTGGGAAGACCCGTCGCGTCGAACGAC
>CAJXSA010000176.1 GCA_913060595.1 uncultured Ignavibacteria bacterium | reverse complement strand
TAGTCGCTCTGCGCGATGCGGGCGGTGATGCGTCCGTCCGAGAGAAAGGTCACGCAGCTGGTGCGTTTCGCATCGAAACCGCGCATGCGGTAGAGCGCGTGTTCCCCGGGAAGAAAGAGAATGAGGGCGTCCCCTTCCCAGTGCGGGACGGCGATGCGGCGGTCTCCCATGAAGCGCCCGAAGCGGCGCAGTTCGTTCGCGTTGTACTCGGCGCTGCGCACCGCGCATGCCTGGCCTCGGTCCTTTCTCCCCCTGTCGTCTTCCGTCGCGCCGAATCCGTTGCCGTTCGTGTTCTCTGCGTTTTCCACCGCACGGGCAAATATCCAGCGATACCAGGTGCGCGTGCGCTTCCGCTGCAGCAGCGACGCCGGAAGGCTGAATGTCACGAGCACCGCGAAGGCGATCAGGTGCACTGTCCAGCTCTGCCGGGTGAACACCGTGTCGCAGTGCATCGCGGCTTCGTAATGCCAGGCGAGCAGTCCGGCCATCACGCCGACCGCGGCCAGCAGCACGGAGCGGTTTTTCCAGCCCGCCCAAACGGAGAAAAGTATGACCAGCGCTGCGAACACCCAGGTTCCCGCATGCGCCGCCGCTGTCCCGACGTCTGCGATGTGCAGCGCGAGGTAGGCAATGGAGACGAGAACACTCCAGAACCAGATGCGGCGGATGTGTGCGGGATCAGAGAACATGGGCGTCGATACCAGGCGTGAATGGATACCACTAACATATGACAAAAGAGTCGGAAACACGAATTATGGGTCATGCTGCTGCGGAAGGCAGCATCGCGTGTCGGCGCTGTGGTGTTGCACGGGAGCGCTGTGCTTCGGAAGTTAGAGGGAATGTCCCAGTCACAGGAGAAGTGCATGGATACAGTACGGCAGGAATCGCAGGCGGATGTCGAAGCGGAAATCCCGCGCAGGGAGGACCGTTCCGTCTCCCTGCTCCGGGCGAATTTTCTCATGGTGTATTTCGCGCTGCCGGCGGTGCTCGTGCTCGGCATACCCTATGTGCTGCTCTGGGGATGGGGAGACGTTCGTGCGGTGTTCGTCGACGGCTCCCTCATACCGCTCCTCGCGGCCATCGTCGTGGGCATCGTCGTGCACGAGGCCGTGCACGGGCTGACGTGGAAATGGACGACAGGGAAACCGTTCGGCGTGATCCGTTTCGGCTTCGACTGGAAAACCGTGACGCCGTACGCGCACTGCACCGAGGCGATGCAGGCGCGTCCCTACCGCATTGGCGCCGTCATGCCGCTCATTCTTCTGGGCCTCCTGCCCGCGGTGTACGCGATCATTTCGGGCAGCGCCGCGGCCGCGGGTTTCGGACTGTTCTTCACCTTCGCCGCGGGAGGGGACATGCTCATTCTCTGGCTGCTGCGCGACGTGGCCCCTGACGCCCTTGTCGAGGATCATCCGACGCGCGCGGGCTGCTACGTGCTGCTCCCGGCCGATGAGGGAGGAAAGGAATGAGCGGGGGACATGAGTACCGTCATCGCTACCCGGTGCATTACTACGACTGTGACGGACAGCTGCGCGCGACACTGCCGGCCTTTCTCCGCTGGTTCGAGGACCTGGCCCTGCTGCAGAGCGAGGATTACGGTGTGGGCATCGCGTTCTACGAAAAAGAGCAGGTCGCCTGGCTGCTGAGCCGATGGGACATCCGTCTGCACCGGCAGCTGCGGCATCGCGAGGAAGCGGACATTCTCACGCAGCCGATGGCCATGCGGCGCTTCCTGGCCAACCGCCGCTATGCCGTGACCGGTCCGACGGGAGCGCCTGTCGCGGAGGCAGATTCGCAGTGGGTGTACGTGAATACCGCCCGCAAGCGCCCCGCGCGCATACCGGAGGAAATCTTTTCGCGCTACGGGGTGGCCGGGGACGTGGAGGATCTGCCGGCACCGGCCGCGCCCGCCGCGGTGGAGCGCGTGGACGAGCAGCGGGAATTCTCCGTGCGCATGAGCGACATCGACAGCAACGGGCATGTGAACAACATCCGTTACGTGGAATGGGCCCTCGAAGCACTGCCGCAGGATGTCCTGCATGAATGCACCGTCAGCCGGCTGCGCGTGCATTACCGGAAGGAAATGCGCTACGGCGGCGACGTGCTGGCCCGCACGCAGCTCGAGCGCGGGGAGGGCATCATCACGGCCCGGCACGACATTCTCAGCGGCGACGAGGTGGCCTGTGCGCTGGAAACATGGTGGACGCTGCCCGCGGCACCGTAAGGACGGTTGTCTCAGTGCCCGTCTCCTGCGTACATTACCCTGATTCCGCGTATGTGTCACCGAAGACGATGAATCCATGAACCGTTTCATTCTGCTGCCCCTGTTTCTTCTCCTGGCCGCCGGCGCCGAGGCACAGAATATTCTCTCTGCCGTGCCGGACAGCGTGGACACGGAAAAGTTCTATCTCTTTTACATTCACGACGACGTCGTCAACACTTTCGACATGGAGCCCGAGCACCCGACATACGGGAAGTACGATTATGCGGGCATCGTGAATCGTTTCGCCACCGAGGGCTTCACCGTGATCGCAGAGCCGCGGCAGAAAGGCACACACCCGTATATCTTCGCCGACGCGACCATCACGCAGATCCGTGCGCTGCTGCAGGCGGGCGTTCCCGCCTCCCATGTCAGCATCGTCGGCGCGGGCACCGGCGGCGGCATCGCGGTGCTGATCACCACGAAGCTGCGCAATCCGGGCATACAGGTAGTGCTGCTCGCCGCCTGCACCGATCCCTTCATCCGTTTCTGGAAACAGCAGAACGAGCTGCTCAGCGGCAACGTGCTCTCGATATATCATCCTTCGACCGAGCGCGGATCCTGCCGCGACTTCCTCGAGTACTGCCTGCAGCACGGCGTGCGGAAGTACCGTGAAATCGAGCTGCCCGAAAGCGCGGACAAGGGCTTTTACTACCGTGCGACCATCGACTGGGTGGTGCCGGCAATCCTCTGGGCGTCAGGAAAACATGACATGGTGCGCGGGTAACATTTCCGCGTTCGCGCCGTATATCCCGGCAGTCGCTCTCATCACACACAGGGCAAGTGAGCCAGGACAAAACACATAGCACAAAGGAACCCGGTTTCCGGGAAACCATCCGCTCGGATTTCCGGCAGGGGGATTTCCAGAAAAGCGTGCGGCAGGACTGGCGCGAAGTGCGCGAGTTCTTCCTGAGCGACGAACAGAAAGAACGGCTCGTCCGCATGAGCATGTTCAAGAAAGTGTTCGTCGTCCCGTTCTGGCTGTTCAAGGCCATGTACCTGCACCTGACTCCCGCACGGCGCCTGCTGCTGCTGCTCGGAGTCATCTTGCTGCTGTTCATACGGGCAACGGTCTCCGGCGGTGACGTCAGCACATCCACGAACTGGCACGTCGTCGGCGGCTTCATCATCCTGTTCATTCTCCTGCTGGAGCTGAAGGACAAGATCATGGCGCGGGACGAGCTCGAAGCCGGCCGAGCGGTGCAGGACGCACTCATGCCCGAGGAGAACCCCACGTTCCCGCACTGGGATATCTGGATTCACACCTGTCCCGCCAACGACGTCGGCGGCGACCTCGTGGATTACATCAGCGTGGGAGAGGACCGGCTGGGACTCTCCCTCGGCGATGTGGCGGGGAAGGGACTGGGCGCGGCGCTGTTCATGGCCAAGCTGCAGGCCACCATGCGCGCGCTCGCGCCGCAGCGCAGCTCCGTCGCGGATCTCGCCCGGCAGGTCAATCTCATCTTCGAGCGGGACGGCATTCCGAACCGCTTCGCGTCGCTGCTGTACCTGGAAATCACCAGCGACAGCGGGGAAGTGCAGTTCGTCAACGCGGGACACATGCCTCCTCTCCTTCTCCGCGGGGATCAGCTCACCGAGCTGGAGCGTGGCAGCGCAGCGCTCGGCATTCTCTCCGATCCCGCGTACCGAACGCAGACGCATACACTCGCTCCCGGGGACATTCTCTGTGTTTACTCCGACGGACTAACGGAAGCGCGCAACGAGCGCGGGGAGTTTTTCGGTGACGAGCGCTTTCGCAAGCTGCTTACCCGTCTCGGGAATCTCGACGCGGCGCATATTGGCAGTCATCTGATCGAGCGCATTCAGCGTTTTGCCGGTGACGCCCGACCGCATGATGATATTTCCCTTCTGCTGCTGCGGTATGTGCCCGGTGACGAAATCGGGACAGACTAGTTCGTTGCATTTTATTTACAGTATTTGGCCCCTCCGCTTCGCGGTGGGGCCGTATTTCTTCCGCTGCGCGGAAGGTATTTGCTCCGCTTCGCGGAGCGTATTTGTCTGTATGATTGCACACGAATACGTGCCGCGGAGCGGCACAAATACGCAGCGAGGAGCGAAGCGGATCGCTGCAAATACGCATTCTCCGTCGACAGACGGAGGATGCAATAACATTTCAAAAAACCCCGTATTTTACCAGTCCATGACCTCGAATAAACATCCCGCTTGAAACCATCCACGGATCCCATGACCACATACCGCTCGACCACCCTCCTCTCCGCCAGTCTTCTTTTCATCCTTTTCTCTCATGCCCTCGTCGCCCAGCAGCGTGCGGACGAAGTGCGCACGGATGCTTTGCGCGCGCAGGCCGCGATGCAGACGGCACGCTATGACGTGCAGCGCAGTGAGGCGGAAGCGCTCGCGCGGCGCTACGGACTCGTGCTGCGGCAGGTGCTGCCCGACGGTCGCGTGGCGGAACTGCAGCGCTTCGAGGACGGCCGTCCGGTGTACTATATCACCGACAACACGACGGCTGCGGCCAGCATTTCATCCGACCGCGTGTACGCCGGGGGACCGCTGGGCTTCGCCCTCTCCGGCGACGGTGTGACGCTGGCCGTGTGGGACGGCGGCTCGGTGCGCACGACGCACCAGGAGTTCGGCGGCCGCGTGACGCAGATGGACGCGACCAGTTCGCTCAGCGACCATGCGACGCATGTCAGCGGCACGATGGTCGCCACCGGCGTGAAGACGCAGGCCCGCGGCATGGCCCATGCCGCGTCGCTCAAAGCGCATGACTGGAACAACGACCTGGGAGAAATGACGTCCCGCGCAGTGGAGGGCGTGCAGGTGTCCAACCACTCCTACAGCAGCATCACCGGCTGGATATATAATTACCGCCGGGACGGTCGCTGGGTGTGGTTCGGCAACACGAGCGACAATTCTCCCGAGGACCGTGGTTTCGGACTGTACGACAGCCGCGCCCGGGAATGGGATCAGCTCGTGCATACGGCGGAGTATTACCTGCCGGTGAAATCCGCCGGCAACGACCGGGGGCAGGGACCGTCGAAGCAGCCGACGCAGCACTGGGAGTATCAGAACGGCTGGAAGCTCGTCAACGGGACGCGCGACCTCGACGGCGGCGCGTCGGGCTACGACTGCATTTCCACCTACGGCAACGCAAAGAATATCATGACCGTGGGCGCGGTGGAGGACATTCCCGGCGGGTACAGCACGGCGAGCGACGTGCGCATGACGTCCTTCAGCGGCTGGGGGCCCAGCGACGACGGGCGCATCAAACCCGATATCGTCGCCAACGGCACCTCGCTGTATTCCTCCGTTCGTTCCTCCAACGCCGCATACGCGACGTCGAGCGGCACATCGATGTCCTCCCCCTCCATCGCGGGCAGCATAGGACTGTTGCTCGAGCATCAGCGCAATCTTCATGGCGACACCCGGCTTCGCGCGTCGACGATCAAGGGACTCGTTCTGCACACCGCCGACGAGGCGGGTCCTGCGCCCGGACCGGATTACATGCACGGATGGGGATTGATGAACACCGGTTCCGCAGCCAAGCTCATGCAGCAGGACGCCGACGGCAGCACTTCGTCCATCATCCGCGAGGAGACGCTGCAGCAGAACGGCACTGTGGAATTCCAGGTGTACAGTCCCGGTCGCGGACCGATGAAAGTCACCATCTGCTGGACCGACCCGTGGACGGATCCCGCCGGTCCCGTGCAGCCCGGAAAGGTGGATCCCACCGACCGCGTGCTCGTCAACGACCTGGACCTGCGCATCGTCGATCCGCTCAATGCCACGCATCAGCCGTGGGTACTCGATCCCGCGAATCCGGCGGACGCCGCGACGCGCGGCGACAATATCGTCGACAACATCGAGCAGGTGTTCATCGCTTCGCCGGCCGAGGGTTTTTACACCGTGCGCATCACGCACAAGGGCAGCCTGCAGGGACAGCAGCAGCTCGTGTCCATCATCGCCAGCGTCAGCAACGCCCCGGCGCTGATGTCGCCTCCGAGCGGACTGACCGAACTTTCGATCACGCCCGCGCTGCAGTGGTCGCCCGCACGAGGAGCGACGAGCTATGATGTGCAGGTGGCGCTGACGCCCGAGTTCTCCACTCCGGTCGTCGATGTGACCGGAATCGTCGATAGCTGGTACACACCCGCCGGATTGCAGCGGCTGGAGAACTACTACTGGCGCGTGCGCGCGCGCGACAGCCAGGGTGCGAGCGACTGGTCGGACATCTGGCGCTTTGAAACCGGCAGCACACCGTCCCGCGCAGGACATGCGCTGTACTTCGACGGTTTCGACGACGCGGCGGTGCTTCCACATCGCGCCGCGTTCGCCGCCATTGAACAGCAGGACGCCGTGACCGTCGAGGCCTGGATCAACATCCGGAGCTGGCAGGACGACCGCTTCCCCGTGCTAGAAAAATACGACGCGGCGTCGGATCGTGGATGGTCCCTGCAGCTGCGCAGCAACGGCAGGATAGAGTTCACGGGCACATCGACGGTCAGCTGCAATTTTTCGCCGCAGCTCGACACCTGGTATCACATCGCGGTCAGTTACGACAGGGCGGAAGGGAAGATCCGTTTCTTCGTGGACGGCGCACTCCGCTGCGAAGTGAATTACGCCGACGAGCTTCGCGACACAGGGGACGGCGCGCTGTTCATCGGGGCGAGTCCCGCGGATGCGGACAACTTCGCGCACGGCGTGCTTGACGAAGTCCGTGTCTGGGAAGGCGCTCGCAGCGAGGCGGACATCAACGCGCAGATCTTCTCGGTGCTGACAGGGACGGAAGCCGGGCTCGCCGCCGTGCTGCACTGTGACGACGGAAGAGGCCTCGAGGCAGAGGCCGCACCCGGTACGGAGAACGCCGTGCTGCGGCAGGGTTCCGCATGGCTGATTTCCTCGGTGCCCATGACAGAGCCGCCGGTTCCGGTGCTGCTGTACCCGGGTCAGAACAGCGCCAACATACCCGTGCAGCCGCAGCTGCGCTGGATGGCCTCCACCTCCGCGATGCGCTACCGCGTGCAGGTGTCCGCCACATCGGATTTCACCTCCATCGTCTTCGACGAGCGCAACGTGAGCGCGACGCAGATCGCAGGTCCTGCGCTGCAGGCGGAGACCGAGTACTGGTGGCGCGCCAACGCGGAAAATCCCGTCGGCAGCAGCGACTGGTCCGTACCGCATCGTTTCACCACGGCCGTCGCACCGCCCCCGGCGCCGACGCTCGTTTCTCCCCGCGACGCCACGGCGGACCTGCCGCTGGAGCTCACCCTGCTCTGGGACGCGACGCCGCGCGCACGGCACTACCAGGTACAGGTGTCGACGGACTCCCTCTTCGAGCAGAGCTTCGTGCTCAATCGCACCGAGCTCATCTCTCCCACGGCGGATGTCAAAGACCTCGGAAACTTCCAGCAGTATTGCTGGCGCGTGCGCGCGAGCAATT
>CAJXSA010000175.1 GCA_913060595.1 uncultured Ignavibacteria bacterium | reverse complement strand
ATTGCTGTTGCCGCCCCGCGGTCCATATGTGATGGTCAGGGAGGTCAGGTTCTGTTCGCCGCGGTTCTGTATCACGATCTGCGGACGTCCGCAGGTGGGATTGAAGCGGCGGTTCAGGTTCTCCGTGCTCGGCGCGATGATGCCTTCAATGGCGGCGTCGACCTGGTGATTGGGCGCACCGTACGCAACCAGCTGTGATTCGAACACGTAGCGGCCGAACTCGTCGTACTGGCTGTCGTAGTCGATTTCCACTTCGCTGCCGGTGATATACGGCGTCAGTTCGAATTCCTTCGTCGTCGCTTCCATTCCCGGACACCAGCCGGCGCGCGCGTAAATCCACGTGCCGCCCTGGGGATACAGCGGATTCGTCGAGCACTCCTGGATGATCTGCCAGCTCCACTGCTGCACACCGTTCACTTCCACGCTGTGAATCTTCGGGCAGAACTCGGCGCAGTTCGTGGCGTTGCTGAAATCATGTCCCGTCGCGGTTGTGCGCAGCTTGAACATTTCGCCGGCGGGATTGAGCGCGATGGTCTTCGGGGGAACGCGCGTCTCGAAATCCTTCAGAGGATACGTTCCCTGCCAGACGTTCTCGATGGAAAGCACGTCACGGGGCGGCGTCCCTTCGATAAAGATGAACTTCATGTCCAGCAGTTCCTGGAAATTGCCCGCGGTCAGGTGCACCGAATCGGTGAGCAGCGGTGCGAAGTCGGTCACGTCATACACCCAGGTCCAGCCTTCGCCGAGATCGAGACCGATGCCGTACGGCGTGATGTAGCGGCCCAGCTCGTAACGGTTCGTAAGCTCGAACGGTGTGTCATAGTAGAAATGATCCTGGCGGTACAGCCATTCGTCGACAGCGACCATCTGCGAATCGATGACGCTGCCGTCCGGGGCGAAGGTGTACGTGTAGTATGGCGCCCAGACGAACAGCGTGTCGGTGGGCATGTTCGCGCGCACGGTATCCTCGAACAGCACCAGCGTCATCGGTGCGTTCTCGACAGTGTCTATGACCAGGGTCTCCTCGACACGGGAGGTAAAGCTGCCCTGCTCGAAAACCACGTTGGGCCGCAGCGTCGACGGCGCGAAATCCTTCACGCGGAGACCGTCGTAGCTGCGCCACTGCGTCGCGAGCAGCTTCCCGTCGCGCGCACCGGTCAGATCCGTCGCGACGCTGCCGCTGCCGGCATTGAAATCATACGCCGCCAGCAGCTGGTCAAACAGCGGGTCCGACGCATCGATGCTCCGGAACGCACGCTCCTGCACCTGCGCTTCGGTCAGCGCGGTCTTCCAGATGCGCACCTCGTCGATGCGGCCGGTGAGCGCCTCCGCTTTCGGCGAGGAGATGGTGAGGTCCTCGTCGTTGACGGACGTGAACGCGGGAATGGTATTGTTGTAACTGAGATTCTGCCGTTCACCGTCGAGGTACAGCCTGAGGCGGCCGTCCTGCGTGTTCACCGTCCCGTCGTACACCATGGCGATGTGCACCCAGTCGCCCTGTATGATGGGCCGATTTTCCGTGCGTCCATAGGAATTCGCGCCGTTGCCCACGAGGCAGTACACGTCGCTGCGCCCGTTCTCCGGTGCGTTGAGCTGTATGCCGATGCGATTGTCGTTTCCGGCGCCGCGGATGATGACATTCGACCAGTTCCGCAGCACGTCGGCGTTCAGCCAGGCCTCGAGGGTGAAGGACTGCGTGTCATTGAGCTCGGGGAAATCGCCGCAGTTCACATGACTGAAACGGTCGAAGAACAGCAGGCCGTCATCGCCCCGCGATACAAAGCTTCTGTCCTCGCCGATATCAGTGCCGAGAAGGTTGATCCCCTCCCCTTCCATCATGTCGAAGCGAACCTCGGCGAGGACGTTTCCTGCCCAGAAACTGAACGGCGTGAGGAAATGCACGGTGTTCCAGGCATTCGGGGTAAGCTCGTAGGCACCGTCATACACGGTTACCCAGCCGATGTCGCGCAGGGGAACGTTGCTTTCCCACCCGTCATTTGTGTAGCGGCGCAGCCGCACGGTCATGCGATGCATGCGGGCCTCACCGTCGCCCGCCTGGAAACGCAGCGCGGTGATATCCTTTTTCTCCACGCCCGCTGTCGTAAGCTCGTCCTCGGTCCACATCACGTAAAAACGCCCGTCCGCTGCCACCTGCTGCAGAACGTCCAGCGTCTCGCTGCCGCTTCCCAGCGCATGTGACGCGAACTCCGTGGTGTCGTCGTACACGATGCGCTTCTCGATGCGCGGCAGAAAGCTGTATGACGGGGAGGTCAGGTATCCCAGCGTGTCGGGCGCCGATCCGTTGATGCGGAAATTCGGGTGCGTCACCTGGTTGCTGTCGAACACACCGGTGTGCTCGTACAGCCGCGCATACGTCAGGTAGTCCCATTCGCCGCATGCCGGATTCTGCGTGGGATCGCATTTCAAGGTATAGTACATGAGAATCTTCTCGTACTGCTTTCCGCCGGAGGGAAATTCGAACCACCCTTCCTTCGGGGAATTCCAGCCGGGATTCACGGGCCATTCCCATGTGAACGTCTGCACGACCAGTGTGTCGCCCGGACCGGCGAACGCGGTCTGCATTGTCAGAAAAAGAAGCGGAAGGAGCGCACGAAGGGTGATGGATCTCATAGCGGAAACTCGGAAGTGAAAAAAGAGGAAAAGCGTGAGCGCAGAAACAGAAATATAGGGAGTTTTTGCTACTGATACCAAGCAGTTGCACGGTCCGCTTTCATACACGAAACACCGGCGAAGGCGACGCGTCTCATCTCGACATCTGCAGCTTGCATCCTCCATTTCGACATCGGTGCTCATCCCTCGCATTTTTTCCATGGAAGCATGGAATGGCCACATCGGGCGGTCGTGACGCATGGAAAATCGTCCTCTCGGAAGCAGTCATACCAACGGGGAGGCTGTTCGGATTCCACACACCGCGCGACATCGGGTGTTCGGTATCCGATCAGTATTATTCATGGCATACTAAATATGCATTGTATTGAGGGGGTATTGCATCTGGCGTGATTTTTGTTCACTATACGGGTGAGTGGATGGCGCAGGAGCCCTCCTGCCGCCATCGGGAATGCGGCTTTTCAGCCGCATAATAACTCCTTCCCACCTCCCTATACACTCATCACTATCAGGCGAACGGGCCCGGATTTCCGGGCCTGTTTTTATATATGCAAAAACCCCGCCGGGGCGGGGTTTTTGACACTGTCAGAATCATGCTGCGAACCGTACCGAAGCACGTGAGCGCTCGCGGGAGATCAGATCCAGGAGACGAGTTCCTGCGTCTGTCCGGGAATATTGAACGGCAGGTTGATGATGGGAATCGTGGTGTTGGCACTTTCCATCACGAATTTCACCTGCGTGCTGGGATCGCTCGAGAACCAGAAGTTGAGCTTGACGTCGAGATTCACGCTGCCGAGAAGGTTGAACGTGGCGGTGACGCTGGATTTCCACGTCGTCAGTTCCTGTCCGTTCGCCATGACCTTCTCTTCGCGCGCTTCCAGTTTCCCGGTCATTTCCGCGCTGACGGAGAGAGGAGTGCCGTTGATCGTGAAGTTCATCGACACGCCGCCTTCGGGACCGATCGTCCAGGTCGCGCCGGGCTCGAGCGCATTGCCTTCGTCATCGTAATAGCGGGCGATGATGTCCCACTGCTGCGCGGGAATCGTGGGCACGCCGACGTCGCCGAGATTCATCACCGTGGCGATGAATTGCTGCAGGGTCTCATACATGAAGCCGTATGCCATGATGGACTCGGTGTACGAGCTGCCGTCGCCGCGGGTGATGTTTTCCGTGCGGATGAAAAGCGTGTCGCGCACGTTGGTGTCGCGGTTGACACCGATGCGGTAGAACCAGTCCTGGTACACGCCGACGAGGCCGACACCCTTGTTGAACTCTATTTCGTATTTGACCTTGCTGCTCGCGATCTTCTGGTTGTTCTCGTCGAGATCCCACATGTCGTAGGTGAACTGGTCACCGGCGTGCAGGCGGATATAGACCTGCTCGTACCCCTTGTTCGGATCGGTGGGATTGTCGTCGTCGTCGCTGCAGCCGGTGACGAACACCAGCGACGGTATCGCGGCGACCATCAGAAGCGGTACCAACCATCGTTTCATCATATCGGAAAACTCCTGCGTGGTGATAGAAAAAGCAATGCGCTGTTGTTCACAGGAAAAAAATATACGAAAAAAGGGATGTCATAGCGACATCCCTTTCCGCTTTCCTCGGGGGAAAAACGCGGGACACTTATCCTTCGGCGGGGTAGACGCTGACCTGCTTGCGGTCGCGGCCGACGCGCTCGAACGTCACGGTACCGTCGATGAGGGCAAAAAGACTGTCGTCGCCGGCGCGCTTGACGTTGTTGCCGGGATGAAACTTCGTGCCGCGCTGACGAACAATGATGGATCCTGCCGTCACCAGCTCACCGCCGAACGCCTTGACACCCAGATACTGGGGATTGCTGTCGCGGCCGTTGCGAGAGCTACCGAGTCCTTTTTTATGGGCCATAGCTAACTCCTCGGGCTATATTATTTTTCGATACTGTCGATTTCGATGCGCGTGAACTGCTGGCGATGGCCGTTGAGCTTGCGGAAACCCTTGCGGCGCTTCTTCTTGAAGACAATGACCTTGTCGTCTTTCATGTGCTCCAGCACGGTGGCCGTCACTTTCATGGCGTCGACGCTCGGGGTACCGACCACGACGCCGCTGTCATCCGAGAACAGCTTGACGTCGTCGAATTCCACCTTGCCGCCGACTTCCGTTTCGAGCAGCGGGACATACAGCTTCTGGGACATGGTGACCTTGAACTGCTTTCCGCTGATGTTGACAATCGCGTACATTTCTTATCCTTCTATTCAAAAGTGTTTTTCACTCTTCAAGAATATGAAATTTAGACAATTCCGCACTCACAGTCAATAGCGAAAATTGAATCCTTCTGATATCCTTGCGGCGGAGTGCGCATGCGGGCGCTGCGCAGGATTCCTGCGTATGAGATATTCGCGAATTTTCCGAATTATCTCCATGCGGCTGCGCACGGGATAACCGGCGCATGACCACGCAAAATTTCTGCCCTTGTCCCGCCCGCGCAGAAGGTCGTATATTTCGTGCTGTGAAGATGAAAAGAAACCGTCCCCGCTTCCTTATATACGCCCTCCTGCTTTGCGCCGTCACCTCCTTTCCGCTCCCGGCACAGCAGCATGTCGCTGGCGATGTCGACACGGATCCCGAAGAACGGGAACGCCGTCGTGACGTCGCGCTCAATGCCTTCGTCGTCGGCACGGTGCACGAAGTGGCAGAGCAGTGGGAAAAGGCGCTCACCGCGTACGCCACCGCCCTGCGCTTTGACAACAACGCCAGCATACACGACGCCATCGTGCGCTGCGCACTCGCGCGCGACGATCGCGTGACCGCGCTGCGGCACATGCGCTCCGCCCTCGCCGTCGGCGGCGACAGCACCCGCAGACAGCGGCTGATCGGCGAAGCGTACATGGGCTCGGGACGCCCGGACTCCGCCCTGATGTACTTCGAGCAGGTGCTGCTGCACGAACAGGATGAGCGGCTGCTGCACGCGACGGCGGGACTGCACATGCGGCAGGGCGCGTTCATGCGCGCGGCCGCGCTGTACGACACCCTGCGTCTGCGCTATCCGGACAAGCATGCGTACGGGCTCATGCTCGCCGAAGCGCTGATGAACGCGGGCAACTGGCCCGCGGCGTCGGATCTGCTGTACCCGCTCGCCGGCGACAGCGCCATCGGACATGAGGACCGCCTGCAGATCGGGAAACTGTTTTTCCAGAAAGCGCTCGAAGAACACAGCGACGTCGACCGCGCCATCGCGGTGTTCGACATCCTGCATGCGCATTTTCCAACGGACTGGCGTCCCCTCTGGTTTCGCGGCGCCGTGCTCTTCAACGAAGGCGGCACCGACGAGGCCATCGCCAGCTTTGAAGAAGTGCTGCGCCTCGCACCGGACAACCGGGAAGCCGTGTCCATTCTCGCACGCGCCCTGATATCACGGGAACGCTACGACAAAGCTGTCGAACTGCTTACGGGCGTCATCGAAGACGGCAACGCCAGCGCGGAAACCTGGGCCCTGCTCGGCCACGTATACGGCGTGCTCGGCGACGGTCCGCGCGCGCGCCAGGCACTCGAGGAGGCATTGCGCCTCGATCCGTCCAACGACGCGCTGCGCAGCACACTCGATGAAATGAACGACCACGACTGAATCACCCAATACCCGACGAATCCATGCTCGCATCCCGACTGCTTCCCTCTCTCCTTCTCCTGTCACTGCTCGCCGGCTGCGCCGGTACTCCCGCCGTCGATACCAGCAAGCCCATCGATCCCCGCGAGGTCATGCGCCTGGTGACCGAACGCAATCAAAGCCTGCAATCCCTCGAGGGCTACGGCAAACTGTCCATCGACTCGCCGGAGTTCTCGAACAGCGGCGCCATCGCACTCACTATTCTCAAGCCGGACAGCCTGCAGCTCGAAATCACCGGCCCCTTCGGAATGACCTTCGCACGCGCCATGGTCACACAGCGGGATTTCCATTTCTATAACGGCGTGGAAAACACCATCGTCCAGGGGGAAACCACCGTACAGAACCTCCGCCGCGTGCTGCGGCTTTCGCTGCGCTTCACCGACATACTCGACATGCTCACCGGCACCGTCGGCTTCGAACTCGCGCCGGAAAACGCGGCGCCCGAAAGCACGCTCGACGGCAGCAGCTACACCATGCGCTGGTCCGTCGACGGCGGAAGCATCGCGTACGTCGTGGATCTCGATTACCTCGCCGTGCAGCGCTTCACGCGGCGCGACGATGCGGGGGACATTCTCGAGGACATCACCTTTCGCGACTTCCGGCGAAAATCCGGCATCCATCTCCCGCAGATCGTCATGATTTCACGCCCCGACCGTGATGAAAGCTTCTCCCTCGTCTACGATTCGCAGAACATCAACGACCTGCCGGTGGACTTCACGTTCTCCTACCCGCCTTCCGCGCGGAAAATCACCTTCTGATCCGCGGCTCCCGCTCAGCGGTGCACTCTCCGGCAGCGGGGCATTCGCTCACCGCCGCCACCACTGCGTATGTTTTTCAGTCACGGATGGCCCTCGCTTCAACCCCCATCTGATGCGATCCTCATAACCCCCTGTATTTCAATTGGTTTTCCATTGTGAAATCCGTAAGTTTTTTGCAATCGGACCAAATCTGTGCAGGCGTATGACTGCTATTTCACGTCATGTTTTTTTGCTGGTTTGCTGCGCGCTGCTGCTCGGTGGAGTCGCTGCGCCCGCAGGTGCGCAGAACATGAAGAAAAAACAGGAAGAGCTGAAAAAGCTGCGCAGCGAGATCAACCGCTATGAAAAGCGCATCAAGGAGAGTGAGAAAAAGGAACGCGGCGCGCTGCAGCGCATCGACGATTATGACCGCCAGACCTCGCTGATCCGCTCCCTTCTCTCCCGCCTGTCGGAAGAAATCATCGCCAATCAGAAAGAAATCGCCATCGCGCAGCTCAACCTTGCGACGGCGGAAAAGGAACTCGCGCGGCTCAAGCGCGAATACGCGCGCACCATCGTGAACATGTACAAGCAGGGCCGAACGCACGACACGGAATTGCTGCTCTCGTCCCGCTCCGTCAATGAAATGTTCATCCGATCGAAATACCTGAAGGCGTATTCGGAGCGGCAGCGCGGCAATGCGAGGG
>CAJXSA010000174.1 GCA_913060595.1 uncultured Ignavibacteria bacterium | reverse complement strand
CTTCATGAGTTATGGCGGATCCTTCTTCCTCACCAGCATGTTCGCTGTCGGCATCGTGCTGCACGCTGCGATGACGCGCGATAGGATCGACTGATCACGTGCGGACAAAAAAGAGGTTTGTTTCTCCTCTGTTCCTTTGGTAATTTTGTAATGCTGTGAACGTCGGGGATTTCACAGCCGCACGAATGGAATGTATCGCCCCGCCTGATACGGGAGCCCGCCATTGCGACCGCACAAAGGATATCCTGCAACGACATACATCGAATCACTATTCTACGCTGTCAACCGATCAGCCCGGTATGAAATGGAGTAACACACAATGCCTGACCAACCGATCTCACTGAAAGATCTCGAACAGGAAATGACGATGATGCCACAGAACGCCTCCACCCGCATCGAGTATGTGGGTCTTGTGGGGGGTGGCGTCATGGGGCGCGGACTCGCCCAGACCCTTTCATCTCACGGCATTAACGTGCTCATCGTTGAAAAAAACGAAGAGCGCGCAAAAATGTGCCTTGACGGACTCAGTGAAAATATGGATCGCGAAATCCAGCGATGGGGTATGACCGACGGGGAAAAACGTGCCCTGCTCAGCCGCATCAAGGTATCCACCGATATCAATGAAATAGCCGGAACAGACTTCGTCATGGAAGTCGTCGACGAACAGTTCGAGCTGAAGCAGGACCTGCTTATTCGGCTCGACAAGCTGTGCGAAAAGGATATCATCATCGCGTCCAACACATCCACACTGAGCCTCACCAAAATCGCGAAACCGGTTCACTCGCCCGGCCGCATCATCGGACTGCACTTCGCCAATCCTGTGCCAAAAACACCCCTGTGTGAAATCGTCCGTGCGTTCCAGACAAGCGACGAGACATTTCAGCACACCCGTGAATTCATCCAGAGCATTGGAAAAACCACCGTGGAGGTGTACGAATACCCGGGCTTCATCACGACGCGTGTCATCATTCCCATGCTGAACGAAGCAATGTACGTCTTGATGGAAGGGGTTGCCACGGCAGAGGATGTCGACACGGCCATGCGTCTCGCCTACAACATGCCGATGGGACCGCTCGAGCTCGCGGACAGCATGGGGCTCGAGGAACTGCTTGCCTGGATGGAATCAATGTTCCAGGAACTCGGCGACTCGAAGTATCGTCCCTGTCCCCTGCTGCGCCGAAAAGTGCGTGAGCAGAAGTATGGAAAGAAGAGCGGAGAAGGGTTCTTCCGCTACGACGAAGCCGGCAAGCGGATCACAGAGAATTAAGCGGAAGGAACAACCAACATGATGAATATACTCGTTGTCAATTGCGGCAGCTCTTCAATCAAATATCAGTTCATTGAAGCGGAATCCAATACCCGCCTCGCAAAAGGACTGGTCGAACGCATCGGAATGAGCGGTGCGGTGCTCACAAACACCCGTCACGACGATGACACGATTAAACTGACCGGTGAAATCCTCGATCACGGGATGGCGATCGAATATGTTCTCGCCGTCCTGCTCAGTAAGAATCACGGTGTGATCAAGGACAAGTCCGAAATCCACGCCGTCGGTCATCGCGTCGTCCACGGTGCGGAAGACTTCGCCGGATCAGTGCTGATCACGGATGCAGTCCTGCAATCCCTTCGCGACAATATCGAACTCGCACCGCTGCATAATCCCCACAATATCCGCGGTATCATGGCCTGTCGGCAGCATCTTCCGGAGATTCCGCAGGTCGGTGTGTTCGACACCGCATTCCATCAGTCCATGGATCCGCAGGCGTTTCTCTACGGGATACCGTACGTGTTTTACAAAAAGTACAAGATACGCCGGTACGGATTTCACGGGACGTCACATTTCTACGTTTCGAACCGCATGGCGGAGATGCTCGACACATCCATCACCGATCTGAAAATCATTACCTGTCATCTCGGCAATGGCTGCAGCATGGCAGCCGTGCGCAACGGTCAGTCCGTTGATACGACCATGGGCTTCACTCCGCTGGAGGGTCTGCTCATGGGTACGCGTTCCGGTGATCTTGACCCCCAGCTCATCCTCTACATCATGGGCAAGGAAGGCCTGTCTCTTGCGGAAGCCACGACGCTTCTGAACAAGCATTCCGGACTGATGGGTATCTCCGGTGTCAGCAGTGACATGCGCGAAATCGAAGAAGAAACCGGAAAACAAAATGATCGCGCGAAGATCGCGTTCGAGATGTTCTGCTATCGCGTCACGAAGTATATCGGGGCGTATGCTGCGGCGATGAACGGTGTCGATGCCATTGTTTTCACCGGTGGCATCGGGGAGAACAGCACGCTGGTTCGCGATCACGTCTGCAGCAACCTCACATACCTTGGTGTGAAATTCGATACCGCGAAGAACGAGGACGGGCCGAAAGAGCGTTTTGTCACTGAGGATGATTCGCCGGTGAAAGTCGGTATTGTCCCGACCAATGAAGAGCTTGTTATCGCACTTGACACAATGGCCATCGTCAACGGCGAGGTGCCCCCCTCGATGCGAAACATGATAAAGAACCGCACTCTCGACCCGGTTGACTGAGAAGGGTGACAATGGGACGCGCAAGAACTGCACAGGATCTGGAACCATATCCGGCATTGCTCGCGCGTCCCATTCGATCCGTCCTTGTCATCAAGCCACGTGCAATCGGTGACGTTCTTCTCAGCACAGTCGTCACACCGAACCTTCGCCATGCCTTTCCTGAGGCACGCATTGATTTCCTGACAGAAGCACCCGCCGCGGATATCATCCGTGGCAATCCTCATATCGATGAAGCGATCATCTTTCATCCAGGCAAAGATTCATTCGCTCGTCTGCTGTGGCGCCTTTTCCGTGCCCGGTACGACATCGTGTTCGACTTGTTCTGCAATCCACGCACCGCGCAGTGTGCTGCGGCGACCCGGGCTGCAGTGCGTGTGGGCTATCCATTCCGCGGCCGCGCCTGGGCATATAACGTGCATGTGGAGACACGGGCAGACCGCGTACACAATACGCAGTTCAACCTCGACCCGCTGCGCCGACTTGGGATCCCCGTCGTCAATGAATCGCCGGTCTTTCCGCTTGATGACGCTATCATGGAACGGATGCGCGAGGTGACCACCGGCAGCCGGAAACGAAGCGGTCCTCTCATCGCGCTGAATCCGAGCGGTACATGGGAGACCAAGCGCTGGCCCCTGACATCGTTCGCAGAACTCGCCGACAGGCTTATCGAGGCCTACGACGCAGACATCCTGCTTCTCTGGGGACCGGGCGAGGAGACAGACGTGGAAGCAATTTCACGGGACATGACACACCAAGCGATCATTCCGCCGAAAACGTCCATTCGCGAACTCGGTGCGATGCTTGCGACCTGTGATTTCATGATCAGCAACGATGCCGGGCCCATGCATATCGCGGCAGCAGTCGATATCCCCACCCTCGGCATTTTTGGGCCCACCAATCCTGTTCTCCAGGGTCCATGGAACGCAAAAAGTACATGGGTGCGTCTCGAAGAACTTGACTGCCTGGGGTGCAACCTGACAGCATGCAGCATCGGTAATATCTGCATGCGCAATCTCCCCGTCGGCACCGTACTGCATGCATTTGAACAATTGCAGACAGGACTACGAACATGATCATTCCCAACCGTCGTTACCCGTTTATCCTCAGCACGCTGCTCGTGATCGTACTCGCTCTTTTCACATCAACGGGCTGCGACGACACGACCTCACCTCCCACCGAGATCAGCGTTCGCATCACCCAGCCGACGGACAGCAGCACAATTCGCGACACCGTGCTAAGGATACTGACGGAAATCAGCTCCAACTGCGGCTGCCAGGCATACGTGGAATTCCACATCGACGGCGTCCATCAGTACTCCGACTATCTCCCATTCTATCACTACGACTGGAATATTCGGGACCTCGAAGGCTGGCACACAATCGCGACACGCGTTGTTGTCACAAACCGCGGTGATGCATGGGACTCCGTGCGCGTGCTACTCACTCCTCCCTGACATTCTGACTGATCGTCGACGTTCTCAGTCCTGAACTGCCGGGACGACGACAACCTCTCGTTCGCCGGAGCGCAGAACCGGAAGAAGCTTCTCCGCATCTCCGAGTACCACGGTGCAGCGGCGAGGCCTGGCAAAAAGCTCAGATGCGAGCTGCCGGATGTCCTCCGTCGTCACATTCCTGATACGGTCTTCGAAATGGATCACCTGCCCCACATCCAGACCGTAGACCGCGACCTCCTTCAGCAGGCTGAGAAGGTTGCGATTGGACGCGAAGGTAAGTGGACTGTCCACGAGCAGTCCTTCCTGCGCCCTCCGCAACTGCGCTTCTGTTATGCCATCCTTCGCCATGCGGTCCAACAGCCAATCGATTATGGAAATCGCACTATCCGCGAGCTGCGGTGAGGTAGAACCAGAAATCATCATATAGCCGCAGTCACGGGAAAACCCGAGCGCCGAAGTGATGCTCGGGGAGATGAGCCGATCCCCCCACAGCGCTCGCCTGAGTCCGGAAGAGTCTCCCTCGCTTAAAATGCTGTTGAGGAGCACGAGCGCGGGCATGGAGTTGTCGTCGCGCGACATCGTCGGTACCGCGAGGCGCACATAGGCCAGGCCCTTGGATACTTCGTCATCGTTGATGAGCGTGAACGCATGATTGTCTGACGGTTCGTTCCGCGGCGTTTCAGGGACGTTTTCTCCTCTCTTCCAACGACCGAAGGCTTCGAGAAGAAGCGTGCGCACAAATGCGTAGTCGAGATCACCGCTGATGACTATGGTGCAGCGTTCAGGACTATAAAACTGTGAATGGAAGGACTGGAGATCTTCACGATTCAGAGTTTCAAAATCCTCAACCTCCGGCTGCAGAGGACGGGTGAGAGGGTGTCCCTGCCCGCACACCATGCTGATGGCACGTGCCGAAGCTTTCTCTCCGGCGGAAGACGGCATGCGGAGCATGGTCCTGGAAGCCTCCTGTCGGTACCGATCGATTTCCACGGAGGGAAAGGTCGGGCGCTGCACTGCGTCCGCCATGATTTCGAGAGTACTGCGAAAATTCCTGCGCAGCGTCTTGCCGTACAGCTGCGCGTAATCATAATGCGTGTACGGGGTGACGTAGCTTCCAAGTTGGTCAAGTCGACGCGATATCATGGCCTCATCGCGATCGGCACTCCCCTTGAGGAGCATCTGCGTGGTGAGATGTGCAACCCCCGAGAGTTCGGGATCTTCTCGGTCTGTCCCTGCGTCGACAAGTATGCTTATTTCCGCCAGTGGGATGGTGTTGACACGTGCGAAAAGAACACGCATGCCATTTGTCAGCGTGTCCTGCCGAATTTCAGGATACCAGGCATCATCACCTTTCTCCCCCGATTGCGCGCGCAGCGGCGCAGCCTGGAGAAGCATCAGGACACAGACAAAGCTCACGGGAAGCATCAATGCAGGAATACTGCGGAGGCGCATAGAAGATATCGGTGTTGGTGATAGGTGAACGCTTCGAGGGATGGAATTCCCTAATCCATCGGGATGGGCGCATCATGCACGGAAATATCGAGGAATCGCTCGTCGCTCTCGATATCGGCCAGCAGGGCCGGACCTTCTTCACGGACGGTGAAACGGAAAATGTTCTCGATGTCGCCGGGCTTCGTGATATGCACCTCATACGCACCGGAGAGGTCGAACAGATCGACGACACTTTCCGCAACGCCAACCCCTGGAAGCAGCCCTTTCGCTTTCAACCCCTTCAGCGCGAACGAGAGCCGGCCGCTCTCCTCTTTCTCTTCGATCGCGATGTTGTACTGAAAGTGACTGAACTCTTCGGCGGTACGAAAATGAAATCGGATGCAGTCCCGCTGCTGCTCGGTATTGTATGCAGGATAAATCGCGAGGGAATACTCGATGGGACCTTTGTCGATGCGCGGGAACATCAGCTATTCTCCATGGTGTCTGAAGATTGCGGAACCTGAATAAAGTACTCAGCCAGACGTTCAAACTCAACGGATTCCTGTGTGCCCTCCTGCATATCCTTGACCTGGGCCGTTGATGTCTGCATTTCTGCTTCACCGGCGAGGACCACGTAGCGCGCTCCAAGCCTGTTCGCTTCGCGCATCTGCGCCTTTACACTGCGCTCGGCATAGTCAAGTTCCACGGACACTCCGCTGCGTCGCAGCGAAACCGCCTGCTGAAATGCCCATGCCCGGCTGTTCTCGTCCATTCCCACCAGGTAGACGCGTGGGGATTGCTCAGGAAATGTATACCCGTTTTTGTCCATCACCATCAGGAGGCGTTCCAGTCCTGCCGCGAAACCGACCGCGGGCGTGTCTTTCCCACCCAACTGCGACACGAGTCCGTCATACCGTCCTCCGCCACCGAGAGCATCCTGCGAGCCAAGGTCGGCACTGACGAATTCGAATGCGGTCATGGTGTAGTAATCGAGCCCGCGCACAAGCCGTGGGTCAACTTCATAGGCGATTCCCATGGCATCGAGCAGCGCGAGCGTGGCGTGAAAATGATCACGGCACTCGTCTGAAAGGTAGTCCAGAATTTCAGGAGCGCCCGCCGTCAGTTCGCGGTCACGCGGATCCTTCGAATCGAGTACGCGCATGGGATTGGTTTCCGCGCGGCGCTGGCTCTCCGGCGACAGATCGTCATGCACATCGCGCAGGAACTCCTGCAACGCAGCCCTGTACTGCGGCCGACAGGTGGGATCCCCGACGGAATTGATCTTGAGCGTAAAACGTATCCCAAGGCGGCGATAGATTTCCGCAGCCATCATGATGATTTCAGCGTCACAGACCGGTGACTGCTGACCGATACATTCGAACCCGAACTGATGGAACTGGCGGAATCTGCCGGCCTGTGGTCGTTCCTGACGAAACATCGGGCCGATATAGTAGAGCTTGTTTATGCTCGTCTGTTCACCCATGCTATGCTGAATGAATGCACGAATCACCGGGGCTGTCATCTCCGGACGCAGGGTCAGACTGCTTCCGCCCTTGTCAGTAAAGGTGTACATCTCCTTCCCGACGATATCGGTTTCCTCGCCAATTCCGCGAGCGAATACCGCGGTATCCTCGAACGCCGGCGTGCGGATCTCGCCGTATCGGTAGGCGTCCATCACCTCGCGGATCACGCGTTCAACATGCAGCCATGCGGCTGTGTCCTTCGGAAGAAGGTCTTTCGTTCCCTTGACGGACTTATACGTCATAGTTTTTTCTCCGGTGATTCAGGAGCATGCATGGAAAAGGCACGCCGCGGCATGCCTTTTCGAGTCGTGTCGTCAATACTGAGGATCTGCGGCAGATCACACGTCGAGATAATTCATCTCCTCGTCCTTGAGTATCTGCAGGATTTCTGCAGATGTGCCGGCCTGCAGCAGCTTGCTGCGAAGTTCTTCCTTGTTCATCAGGCGGGAAATGCGGCTCAGGAGCTTGATGTGCGCACCGACGAGACTGTCCTTCCCGATAAGGAGGAAAAGCAGACGGACCGGCTCATGATCAAGTGACTGATAGTCGATGGGATTCTCCGTCACACCGAATGCGGCGACGATGTCGGTGACGGCATCGGTCTTTCCATGCGGTATTGCGAAGCCCTTGCCGACGCCGGTAGACATGATTTTCTCGCGCTCGAAAATCGCCTGACGCACTTTTTCGACGTCCTTGATTTTCTGGGATGCGGCCGCAAGGTCGATGATCGCGTTGATGACATCTTCCTTGCTACCTCCAGGAATATTGACCTTGATCAGGTCCTCAGTAAGAATGCTTGTAATTTTCATTATCGATAGGTATTTGGGAACGCGTTCGTGAAACGTCCAATAAATTTACGCATTGTCACGCCATTGAACAACTTTCTCCTGGTATTCGGCGAGCAGAGATTCCGCTCTCTCGGAGGTCTGTGCTTCCACCATGACAGTAAAGATTTCATGTTCCTTGCTGG